>JAHDWC010000346.1 GCA_023382575.1 Anaerolineales bacterium | reverse complement strand
GATTGTGAATATGTATCCCATCTTCCACGCTATACGCCAGACGAGTTCCATCTGTGGAAAGTGACGGCCATG
The DNA here is from genome assembly GCA_023382575.1 of Anaerolineales bacterium. Classification (GTDB taxonomy): domain Bacteria; phylum Chloroflexota; class Anaerolineae; order Anaerolineales; family Villigracilaceae; genus Villigracilis. The sequence goes on along the minus strand of JAHDWC010000346.1, from coordinate 1,431 downwards.
TAGCAGTTCCAACTTTTGTTGAAACTGCGCCATCCAGCGTGCCGATATAAACCGCAGGCCATAGTTCGCCTTCATCGGCCGTTGTGAGGATTTTTCCTCCCAAGCCAGATGGAAGCGGATCATTCCGTGCTGACAGTTGATTCCATTTATCGAGCGTGAGACACGCCCCAGCCGCAGGAGTCGGCATCGGCGCGGAAGTCAACGGCGGAGTCCAAGTCACTTGCCAGGGTCCGTTGATCTCATAGGGAATAAACGCGCTAACAGAATAATGATGTACACCGAAGGGGATATTTCTATACCCAATTATGCCAGTAGCAAGTGTTGAGTCTACAGGTCCATCGCCTCCACCTCCGCCAGAACAAACCTGGTCGATGGAAGGTCCTGGACTAGCATCCGTCATCATTATTGATGCATCTGCATCACCTTTAAACTCGTACTCCAGTCCAACAGTATCACAAGTAGTTGGTGGATTATTTGTCAACCGAATGGATTGCAGATGAATAGCGCGACCTTCAACCGCAAAGTCACGGTTTACCTGCCATACCTGCCCAACTTGTGGATTGGAACCAAGATCAATTTCAAAATCAAACTCCGGCGGAGTCGAAATTATATTAATGGACGAAATACTCAACGTCAACGGTCCCGTGAAAGCCTTGCGATTTGTGCGATACGACCAGGGCATATTGTTTTCATAGAAAGAAAATGGCTGGTGCGGGTCAACCTGAACTTGCTCCATTGGAATTGCCTGTCCGCTCGCGTCTGTAAACAGAGGAATCACCGCATTCGACATTACCCCCTTGCCGGAGGGAAACGCAGAATCTTTCCATGATAGATTTCCTGTAAAGACATAACCATCTGCCAATTCAATTACGTTATCTAACGGCTTTGGTGCATGAATATTTTTCTTCCCACTCAGGGCTAATTTTCGGCGAAATTCTGGCTGATCGCTCCCGCAAGAAGAGTTGAAATCGCCAAGAACGAGCCTGAGTTTGGGATTGCATCTTCAAAAAACCGATTTATGCACCAAAGCCTAGAAGCCCGTAAAAATACGATATGATACTGATCGGTTTTGCTGCGCTTGCGGTTGCAGGGGTTTGGGCGGTTAAAACTCAGGATGCCAGTCTGCGGAATTTTTGCATTCTATATACAGCATTCACATTCGTTCTCATACTCTCCGTCCTTATGAAATACTTTTCGCTAAATGTGGAGGGCTATTCTGTAAGGTCATTGTATTTTTTTTCCGGAGTGTACCAAACGGTCAATTATGGGGTCATTGTCGGCAGTATCCATTACTTTCTTGGGTTCAACCAAACACCTACCCGAAAACGCATCGCAGCCATATTCGGGTTTACGATCTTGATCTTCATCGCGCTCATCTTTTCCCCCCTCAGCACGCGATTGGATGAAGCCCAAAATATCATTCATCTTGGA
>JAHDWC010000345.1 GCA_023382575.1 Anaerolineales bacterium | reverse complement strand
AATCGTAAATCTGTTGACCCGCCTGCCCATATTGGAAGTTTTGGAAGTTCCGCTCTACGTCGCGGATGAGCTGTTCGAGTTTTGCCGAGATCCACAAATCTGCCAAAGTCTGGTTAGCGTTGCTTGACGCTTGAAACGTGACGCTTGAAACTGCATTGATCACAAACCTTCCCAAATTCCAGAGCTTATTGGCAAAGTTGCGGTTGGCTTCGACGCGTTTGACCGAAAGGTTCATGTCATTTCCGGGCGTGGAACCAACTAGAAGGGTGAAGCGAAGCGCATCCGTCCCGAACTCATCCATCACGGTGAGCGGGTCTATCACGTTGCCATACGTTTTGGACATTTTGCGTCCATGCTCGTCGCGCACCAATCCGTGCAAATACACGGTATGGAATGGCGCTTCGTCGGTGAACTCCAGCCCCATCATGATCATGCGCGCCACCCAAAAGAAGATGATGTCGTAGCCCGTCTCCATGTACGAAGTGGGATAAAAATATTTCAAGTCAGGCGTTTCTTGGGGCCAGCCGAGCGTGGAGAAGGGCCACAAGCCGGAAGAGAACCATGTATCCAACACGTCGTCGTCTTGACGAATCTCCTTCGAGCCGCAGGTCGCGCATTGTGTTGGGTCTTCGCGCGTCACGGTCATGTGCCCGTCCGCGCAATACCAGACCGGAATGCGATGTCCCCACCACAATTGGCGGCTGATACACCAATCTTCGATGTTTTCGAGCCAGTTAAAATAAACCTTCTCGAACCGCTCCGGCACGATTTTGATGCGCCCATCGCGCACGGCATCGAGTCCCGCGCTGGCAAGCGAGTCCATTTTCACGAACCACTGTTCGGAGATCATCGGCTCGACGATCTCTCCGCCGCGCTGTGATCTTGGGATGGTCGTGCGGTACGGTTCTTCTTTAATGACGAGTCCCGCGGCTTTCATGTCAGCCCACAAATTCTTCCGCGCTTCATAGCGATCTTGACCTTTATACTTGCCGCCGTTTTCGTTGACCTTCGCCTCCGCGTCCAGCATAGAGATAATAGGCAAATTGTGCTTCTGCGCGATGTTATAGTCGTTGGGATCGTGACCCGGCGTGATCTTGAGCGCGCCCGTGCCGAACTCCATACTCACATACTCATCCGCAATCACAGGGATTTCGCGATTCAGAATCGGCACGATGACTGTCTTGCCAATGAATTTTTTGAAGCGCTCATCGTCGGGGTGGACAGCCACAGCCGTATCGCCCAAAATCGTTTCGGGGCGGATGGTAGCGACCGGTATATAACCTTCCAAAGGTTCGGAACCTTCGGAAGGTTTAATCATATACTTGAAGTAATACAGCGTCGCTTCTTCTTCCTCATATTCCACTTCAACGTCAGAGACAGCAGTCTTGAGTCCCGGCGACCAGTTGATGAGGCGTGGTCCGCGGTAGATCAATCCCTTTTCGTAGAGGCGGACGAACGCTTCCCTTACGGCGCGACTCAGCCCATCGTCCATAGTGAAGCGTTCGCGGCTCCAATCGCACGAGGCGCCGAGGCGGCGAATCTGCATAGTGATGATGCTCCCATATT
>JAHDWC010000344.1 GCA_023382575.1 Anaerolineales bacterium | reverse complement strand
GCAATTGACCTTGGCATCTCATTCGGGTAACCTAAAAACAGCAAAAAAACGGATGTCACCCTTTGCGTGAAATCCGATTTTCGTTCATCCATCTCACTACCGAACTCTCAAACGTCTCAGGTATAATTGTTGCATGCAAACAGACATCAAAACCATTATCGGTGTACGCTTTAGCAGAGTAGGCAAGATCTATCATTTCGATTCCTCCACTGTGCCCGACCTCAAGGTCGGCGAGCATGTGATCGTTGATACCACCCGCGGCAGGCATCTCGGCGAAGTCGTTGACATTTTGAGCGAGATTCCGCCACAGCCCGAGGGTGGCTGGAAGTCTGTGGAGCGGCGTGCCAATCCGCGTGATCTGCTCTTACAGCAATCCTGGCGGAATAAGCAAACCGCCGCCATGATCAACTGTCGCGCGCGCGCTTCCGAACTGGGACTACTCGACACCATCAAAATCGTCGCCGCCGAATACAACTACGACGGTTCGCGCCTCGCTTTCCTGTTCAGCACAGACATCGAAGAAAAGGTCGATCTCAAGTCGCTGCGCAAGGACATGTCAGAACTCCACCCCAACACACACATCGAAATGCGCCAGATCGGTCCGCGTGATGTAGCGAAAATCCTTGGTGGCATGGGCGCTTGCGGAATCGAAACCCGCTGCTGTTCCAAGTTCCTGACGGAATTCTCACCCATCTCGATCAAGATGGCAAAAGAGCAAGGCATTTCGCTTACGCCCGAAGAGATCACTGGCATGTGCGGACGCCTACGTTGCTGCCTCATCTACGAATATGAACAATACGTGGAAGCGCGTAAAACCCTTCCCAAACGAAACAAACGTGTGGTCACCCCCAAGGGCGAAGGCAAGGTCATCGATGTGATGCCCATGAGCGACAAGGTCACCGTGTTGATCGAAGTCGAAGGCGAACGTCCACAACATCACACCTTCACTCGCGAAGAGATCCAGCCTTGGGACGAGTTGGAAGCCCTGCGTCGCAAGTCTGAAGCGCCCTGCGACCGTCACGAAGGTGGCGGCTGCACCTGTGGTAAGTCCAAAAAGAATTAACCATCCACCATTGCGAGGGCATGTCCCTCGCAATAACATATCTACCCATGACTACACACCCCGAACCCGGCATCTGGGAATCTCCCCAACACATCCTCGTCATCCTCGCACACCCTGATGACCCCGAATTCTTCTGCGGCGCAACTCTCGCCAAATGGACGCGCGCTGGACACAAAGTCACCTATCTATTACTAACGTGTGGCGACAAGGGCTTTAATCCCACCACCACACCCGATATGACGCCAGAGAAGTTATGCGGAATCCGTCATCTGGAACAAGCCGAAGCGGCCAAAGTCATCGGAGCTGAAGCGCCTCTTTTCATGGACCTGCCAGATGGATACCTCATCCCAGACCTGAACCTACGCCGAGACATTGTCCGCGAGATCCGCCGACACAAGCCGAATATCCTCGTCACCTGCGACCCACAGAATCTTTTTGCCCAGTATGGCATCAACCACCCCGATCATCGTGCCTGCGGCCAGGTCGTATTAGATGCGGTTTTTCCGGCAGCGGGCAATCCCGTCTA
>JAHDWC010000343.1 GCA_023382575.1 Anaerolineales bacterium | reverse complement strand
TGCACCACGCTGAGTCCGAGGGCAAGGGTGTTGTTGCTGAACAACGATCCGCTGGAACGCATTACTTTGGCAAAGAGCGGGTCGTTTTTGAATTTGGAAAGAAGGGACATTAAGAGAAATTATAAACGCTTACAAAAAGACCTCGGAGAATAAAATCTCTGAGGTCTTTTTTATGCATCTCACGGAGTGAGGATTTCCTTCGCCCATTCACGGTTTTCGTTATACCATTCAACAAGTTTCGTGACCCCGGCACGCATGTCGAACTGCGGCTCCCAGCCGAGGATCTTTCCAGCTTTGGTCACATCCGCCTGATTGGTCAACATATCCGCTGGGTTGGCGGGACCATAGCGCACATCCGCTTTTTTACCGATGATCTCTTCCATCAATCGGATCAAGTTGATCACAGTGATGACTTCATGTCCGCCGAGGTTGAACGCTTCAAACCCAACCGGCTTGAGCGCCAGGATCGTACCACGGGCAATATCGTCGATGTAGGTGAAGCCGCGCGAATGATTTCCATCCCCGTTGATGCGCACCGGTTTCCCTTCGCTGATCCATTGCACGAAGCGGAGATGTGCAAGATCCGGCCTGCCCGCTGGACCATAGACCGTGAAATATCTCAAGATGCTGATGTCAATTCCATACAGGTGATGATACGCATGACTTAACGCCTCTGCCCCCTTTTTGCTGGCGGCATAGGGTTGCATCGGCTCGCTGCTGGAAGCTGTCTCTGGTGTGGGGTAAGGCGGATTCTCACCATAGATACTGGAGGTCGACGCCATGAGGAATTTCTTGCAACCAAATTGATGACAAACCTCAAGCATGTTCAACGTGCCGGTCACATTCGATTCAAGAAAGGCCCAGGGATTCTCCACACTGTAGCGCACCCCCGCCCGCGCCGCCAAATGGATGACCGCATCGAACTTCTCATCCTTGAACAATTCGATGCTGGCTTTGTCTGAGATATCACGTCGATGGAATTTAAATCCCGGCAACGCCTGCAACCTCTTCAGACGATATTCCTTCATGCGCGGGTCATACGCATCGTTGATATTATCAATGCCCATGACGGTATGACCCTGCTCGATGAGCATTTCCGAAGTCCGCGCGCCGATGAAGCCCGCCGCGCCGGTGATCAAATAATTTCCCATTTAGAGTCTTTCCACGTTCTCGAACGTACCAACCTTCCCCGTCGCATTGCGCGAGTCGAAAACGAACTTCGCATTTTCGATGATCGCCTTGTAATCATACGCTTTGTGATTGGTCACGATCACCACCGCATCGGCCTCTCCGACAGATTTCATCAGGTCCTGCACACTATCCATGTGCCAGCCTTCATATTCATGATGAATGTGCGGAATATACGGGTCGTGATATTCGACCAACGCACCCTTCTTCTTCAGCAGACCGATCACATCCAGAGATGGCGACTCGCGCACATCGTTGATATCGGGTTTATACGCGGCGCCCAAGACCAACACCTTTGAGCCTTTCAACGTCTTACCAAGGTCATTCATCGCCTCCAACACACGGCTGACGACATACCGCGGCATGTTGGTATTGATCTCAGATGCCAGCTCGATGAAACGCGCATTGTAATTGAACGAACGCATCTTCCACGAAAGATAAAGCGGATCGATCGGGATGCAGTGTCCGCCCAAGCC
>JAHDWC010000342.1 GCA_023382575.1 Anaerolineales bacterium | reverse complement strand
CCCATCCGTTCCCTGTATGGAATGTCACGCTGGTGTTCTGACGCTGCGTCATATCACGTATTTCACCTGGCTGGGCAGTGAGTTGATCACCGTCCCAAACTTCCCGGCGTGGATTTGCGATGTCTGTGGTCGTCGCGAGTACGATGAGAAAGCCATCCATTGGCTTAACACGCTTCTCGACCCGAACGCCGGAAAGCCCACTAAGGCTCAACGCCGCACGCCGCCTTTGCCGCGCCTGCGACCCGGCACACAGCGACCTATTTCGAAATCATAAACCAAAATGTCACTCGATACCTCTCCCCGCACGTATCGTTTCATCCCCGTGGATATTTTCACGTCGGGCTATCGTGTGGTGGGAAAAGTTTCGGTGACGACTCATGGCGCGATGGGCATCATGAACGACCCGACCAAATCGTCGCTGGAAGTGCATGATGCGCGGCTGGCGCGTCTTCACATGCCGACGAAGTTGGTGGATCACTTCGAGATGGTGCGTATGATGAAGAAGCAATTGCACGCACTTTGCATGCAACGGCGCGAGGATTTGGGTCCGCATGCCATTGTCCGCGGCGGATTTACGAGTGTGACAGAATATGCCGTGCGTCTGACGACCCAAATGTTCGAAGTGGAAGGCACAATGGAGTTACCCGGCCGCTTCGATTTCACGGCCCTGGTCACTGAAGGCTCGCGCGAATTCCTGCCCGTCTTCAATGCCACATTGACCGCCATCCTCATCCCGAATCTAAAAGTGGAAAGCGCAGGTATGCTGGTCAACCGCCGTGTGGTGGATATGATGGCGTTGCTCAATCAACGCGCCAAACCTGAAAATTGATGTCCGTTTTTGCTTGACGCATCCCTGAGTGGATGATAAAATCTCGCCCGCTTAAGAAATGCCCCCATCGTCTAGTGGACTAGGACGCAGCCCTTTCAAGGCTACGACCGGGGTTCGAATCCCCGTGGGGGCACTCAATAAAGCAACCGCCTGAGAAGGCGGTTTTTGTTTTGGTTACCGTGTAGGTCATGCTTCGAGTGTGACCTACAACTGGTTTTTGGTATAATCACGTCAGTTCGATTTCAAAGACAAGCGCAAAGATAAGTAGTTCAGCAACGGTTCAGAGAGTCGCCGGTCAGTGCGAGGCGACACGCCAGAGAATGAAATCCACTTTGCCCAGTCGTTCCTGGAGAGACAATCGTCATAAAGGAACCGGGCAGTACCCGTTACAGTACACCCAAGGTCATTCGATCATGAATGACGAAAGCAGGTGGCACCACGAGACGCCCCTCGTCCTGCAAATGGAACGGGGCGTATTTTATTTAATCTGCACGTGGAGGTGCAACATGCTCGATATGAATTTGCTTCGTGAAAACCCTGAGATTGTTCGCAAAGCCTTGCGAGACCGGCAGGATGACCCCGCGCCAGTCGATTCCATTTTGGGGTTGGATGAAAAGCGCCGCAGTCTGCTCTCGCAAGTGGAACAGTTGAAGGCGGAGCGGAACGCCGTCTCGAAGGAGATCGGCAAAATGAAAGACGCCACAGAGCGTCAATCCAAGATCGAGGCGATGCGCGTGGTGGGTGACAAGATCGCGGAGTTGGACAAGCAAGTCGCGGAGGTTGAATCCGAATTAAATTATTTGATGTCCACGCTGCCGAACATCCCGGATGCGCGTACGCCGTATGGAAAGGATGACAGC
>JAHDWC010000341.1 GCA_023382575.1 Anaerolineales bacterium | reverse complement strand
CGAATTCAGGCAGACGATGATCGGCAGGGATGCTAATGCCCCACGGAAGTTTCGTCGGCGGACCGTACAACTCTTGATTGATGAAATTGCCCAAACGCCCAAACGCCTGCCCAATCAAGGTCACTGGCGCAATGGCATCGAAGAAAAGCCAAACGTCATAACCGTTGCGTTTGAGATAAATAAACAGCACCAAAGCGCCGAATAACAAACCGCCAAAAAAGTGCAAACCAGCAATCGGCGGGCGGATGATCGCCATGGGATCTTCAATATATGCGCGGCTTCCACCGACGGTGGCATTGGCAACATACCATAAACGCGCTCCAAGAATCCCGCCGATGACCGCCCAGATCATCGCATCTACGAGCACTTCCCCATTCTCACCGCGACGGCGAACTTCCCGCTCTGCAAACCAGGCACCGATCACCACACCCAGCATGACGATCACGCCGTACCAGGTCAATTCGATCTGCGCACCGAACAACTTGAAACTGAAAATTACAGGGTCTATCATGAATTACCTCTGAGACGAAATTTTGGTGATTATATCCCATCCTGTTCGCATACAAATCCAAACCGGAGGCGCCTAAATATGGAGAAGTTTGTCATACGATGACGTGATGAATAACACATCAAAAAGCAGGGCGGAATCTTTACAATCCTTGTAAACATTGACAGCGGTTGTCAAGTTTGGGACAAGTTTGGACATACACCTATGTTTAGAGTAAACCGACAAACCGATTACGCCGTCCGCGTGGTGCTGGCTCTCTCCAAGAAGCCGCGCGGAACGCGCATCCCCACCTCCGAGATCGGGCGCGAAATGCTAATTCCGCCCGCCCTGCTTCAGCGCATCGTCGCAGAACTGGCAAGCGGAAAATTCATCGACACCCTCGCCGGGCGCGATGGCGGAATTTCGCTCGCCCATGAGCCCAATCAAATCAACTTGCTTCAGATCGTTGAGCATTTTGAAGGTCCGCTCACGCTCTCCGATTGTGTGCTGCATGAAGGCGATTGCCCGTTCGAGTTGCGTTGCCCCGTCAACTGCCAGTGGAGCCGTGTGCGAGATTTGCTGAGGAATGAACTGGCCAGCGTGACCTTTGAGCAACTAGTGGAAGATAGCAAGCGCATCGAAGCCAATTTGGCGCTCAACGCCTCATCCAAGGCGGGAGTTGCTTCGGCTTCGAAAAGCCAATTCTTCATTGACAGCGCTTCTTTGTAAGTCCCATCCGCGTGGAGAAAGCTTTCAGTCTAACAAATCTGCTCCCGCTTTGGTCTGAGGCGAGGGGATGCCTGTTTTGGGGTGCAACAAATTTTTTACACAGTAAAAGTTAAATATTACAATAGTCAATATGAGTTGTGACATTCTTCACATCCCTTGCAATTACAAAATACTTACAATAACAGTAATCGTTTACCAATTTGGTCAAGGTTTCAACCAAATTGGATAAAGTTTGCCGATTAATTTTTTGGAGGATGCGAATGGATCCAATCACTCTTTCAAGGTGGCAGTTTGGTCTTACCACCGTCTATCATTTTTTGTTCGTGCCTCTCACCCTGGGGCTTTCTTGGTTTGTGGCGTATTTTCAGACACGCTATTACCAGACCCGCGATGAGAATTTCCGCAAGATGTCAAAGTTTTGGGGGAAGTTGTTCCTCATCAACTTTGCCATCGGCGTGGTGACCGGTATTGTGCAGGAATTCCAGTTCGGTATGAACT
>JAHDWC010000340.1 GCA_023382575.1 Anaerolineales bacterium | reverse complement strand
TGGCAAAAACTCCAGGGCGGCAACCATTCCGCTCTCGGCGATTGCATTGCGACATTGGAGACCATCAGGAAGATGGCTGCCAATGGATAACCTTGATAAACGGTATTTCGAGCAAATGGTTGAAGAATTGAAAGCCAATGGCGTGCCTGCCGTTTGGCTTGGAGGCGAGCGTCATTGCGGTAACTACCCCGAATTAGTTGCGGGGATGCCAGGTATTTATATGGGCGATCTGGATGACCGACTATCCATGTTTTACCCAGCCGCATGGAAATATCACTATGGTGTTCACGCCGCCAAACAAAACGTGCGGATATCCCCGCAGTGAGTAAAGCTTCAAAGCGAGGAAGGCCATAAGCCTTCCTCTTTATTTTGGTTTGGACATAACTACTTTTTTCGGAGTAGTAAACAAGTAGTTATGGAGTAGTTAAGTCCGAAATTGACCGCTTTGCATGTTCATCTTTCCAGGTGGACAGGCGAAGCGGGCTGTTTTTATATCCCGCAAATTCAATTCAAGAGGTATGCCCCATGACCATCACTTATGTCACTTCTGGCAACATCCTATCCGACGAGTCCAAAGCCATCGTCATTCCCGTCAACACGATGGGCATTGCGGGCGCGGGACTTGCGCGGCAGTGGAAGATTCAATATCCCGATGAACATCACCTATATGGCATTGTCTGCAAGGACAAACGGTTCAGCATTGGTGAAGTCCTACCGGTGATCTCCGCTCCCAATCGTATCTTCCTATGTTTTCCCACCAAGATCATTCCGCAAAAGCGTTCCGAACTCATGTGGGTCGAAGACGGATTGTCCGACCTGAGACAACTCGTCCCAACCTTGTGGATCAAATCCCTCGCGCTGCCCGCTCTGGGCTGTGGCTTAGGCGGTCTGCCTTGGCGGGATGTCAAGCCGTTGATCGAGAACCACTTGGGAGATTTGAACATTCCCGTGCGCGTCTATCTCCCAAGATAGCGCCAACAATACTCACCACCAAAAGACCGTTGATCTATATGGATCAGCGGTCTTTTGTAATCCCTAAATCTCACTTTTTACTTTTCACCACTTAGGAGGTATGCAACATGCAACAAACCATTACCCGTTCCCCCGCGACAATTACCATTCGTCAGGAACCGGCATCCGTCAGGCTGACGGGCTATTTCTATGCTGTTGATCTCGGCAGTCACGTCCGCCCACAGTATCACTATGTGGGCATTAATGCGGAGTGTAACTGTGACCTGGGTTACTCGTGTCCCGCCGTGGACGCCGTGCGAGCCTATCTCAAGGAAGGCGGCAAACGCGCTGACCGTCCGCCGTTTGGCTACTACCCCGTTCGACCCTCAACGTGCCCGATCTGTAACGCAAAAACTGCCAGCGACATGTCGCTCAGTTCTCCCCATCGCGGAGCGGGCTGGGTCTGTCCCAGTGGCACATCCCATTACTGGCAGCACCGCGCTCACATCAGCGCGCAACGCGCAGGAAGTCAGCCATGAGTCCATCGAAACCCGGACTTGTACTGATCGAAAAACACAACATCGGGCGCGATATTTTCTACACCACGCCGCTCTTCTGGGACTGCGAATGCAACGAGAGTTACATCCGCACCTGCCTCGAAGAGGATTGCCCTATGTGCAAAGTCACGCAGGAAGAATCCCCTGATGCCCGCGTGGACGAAGCGCTTCTTCATTCCAGCGAATTGAACGACAAACTCATCGCGGCGCTTGAAATGATT
>JAHDWC010000339.1 GCA_023382575.1 Anaerolineales bacterium | reverse complement strand
ACGATACGCTGGCAACGCCGATTGGGACGCCATCGCCGAAGTGAAATCGCTGGTGAAGATTCCCGTCATCGGCAGCGGCGATGTCAAAACCGTCGCAGATATTGACCGGATGAAGGCGCATACCAATGTCGATGCTGTCATGATCGGACGCGGCGCGATTCCCAACCCGTGGATCTTCTCACGCCTCGACCGCGACCAAGTCCCACCGGAGATGGTCAAGGAAACCATTCGCAAACATCTCGCCCGCAGCGTCGAATTCTACGGCGACGAAGACGGCTCACGCCTCTTCCGCAAGAATGCCGTGCAATACGTGATGATGAATCATCTCACGCGCGACGAACGCCGCGAGATTCTACGTTCTCGTCCATCGGCTGAGTTTTTGGAACTGCTTGAAAAAATCTACGACTCACCTATTATGCAAACCTGATAGATCTCAATTTAACTTATAATCATCCCATGCTTCTCAACCTCCCACTTATTCTCGAAACACGACGCAACCATGCACTCGAACACGCCACCATCCACCTGCTTTCGCGCAAACATCCCGGCAAACGCATGGCCGGGCACTCCAACCCCACCGGTTTTTTTCTGCTCGGCGACTTGACCGCTCAACAAATTTGGGAATCCGCTACAGAGGCGCATACACGACTCAATTCCGGTGAAAGCGGACTCGCCGTCCATCCCGGCTGCGGAACCAATATGGCCACTACTGCGCTTCTTGCCGGAACGTTGGCTTGGGTGCCGCTGCGTGGAGCGAAGTCTACGCTGTGGCGTCTCCTGCTGGTTCCATTTGCCTTGCTCTTCGCTCTCCTCGGCTATCAACTCAGCCGCCCGCTCGGACCCTGGCTTCAGAAATATGTCACCACCGAAGCGGATTTGGGCAACATGCAAATTGTGGACATTGTGCCTGTCCGCAAAGGTGTGCATCGAGTCATCACCAAGTAAAGGCACGATTATCGCGCCCCAACCGATATGCCTACCATCTTCCTCCTCTTCGGCAACGACGAATTTGCCATCACGCGCAAGCTCAAAGATTTTGAGTCCGAGTTCAGCGATCCCACCACAGCGGACATGAACACGACCCGTCTCGAAGCGCGTTCGATGACCGAGAATGACCTCAACAACGCAGTCAATGCCATGCCGTTCCTCGCGCCGAAGAGACTGGTATTTATTGCATATCCTTCCACCAAATTCACCAAACCAGATACCCGCAAGAAGTTTCAAGAATTTTTAGAAAAAGCACCTGACACTGCAAAAGTCGTTTTGTACGACATGGTAGAAAAACCTAGAGATGCGGAAAAGCATTGGCTGGTCAAATGGGCGGAAAAGAACAAGCCGCTTGTGCGTTCACAAGCCTTCTTCCTGCCGCAACAGCGCGATATGCCCGGTTGGATCATCAACGAAGCAAAGAATCAAAAAGGACAGATCGAACCTGCCGCAGCGGCGCGTCTCGCTGAAATGGTCGGTGTGGATACCCGTCAGGCGGGCATGGAACTCTCCAAACTGTTGGCCTATGTCAACTGGGAACGACCCGTTCGCGGGTCCGATGTAGAGGCGGTGTGTATCGTCACCTCCCAACAAAGCGTGTTTGACTTCGTCGATGCCTTGTCACAGGGCAATGCCAAAGTCGCACAAAAATTATTACACCGTTTATTGGAGAATGAAGATCCATTCTCGCTGTGGGGTATGGTCGTGCGTCAATTTCGTTTGTTGATTCAAGCGCGTGAAATTTTGGACGGA
>JAHDWC010000338.1 GCA_023382575.1 Anaerolineales bacterium | reverse complement strand
ATATCGGCGTGGGACTGTGGGTGATGGCATCCTTCATGATCTATGGTTTTGTGCTGATCTACCTGCGCGACTTCGCACCCGGCAAGGAAGCGTGGATCGAATCGTATAACACAGGCGCGCATTTTGAAGCGCGGCTTGCACACGTGCATGGAAATCTGTTTTCGCTTCTCAATATCGTCTTCGGTTTCCTGCTCATGAAACTGCCATTGAAGGAGAGCCTTGCAAAATGGGCATCCTGGCTTGCTCTGGCGGGTTTGCTCATGCCGCTTGGCATTTTGGGCGAAGTGTATCTGGGCTTGCCTTATTACTTTGTGTTGGTAGGCGGGCTTTCCATTTTCACAGCAACTGTTTTACTGGGTGTAGCAGTCGTACAAATGAAGAACGAATCTAAAGGAGAAAAATAAAATGCCTATTCCATATTTACTCACAACTTTGATGTTCACATTCGTGGCGTTGCTTGCCGCGGCAGATGCGTCGTTCGTCAGCCTGAATTTGATCGGTGCGTTCCCCGCCCTGCGTTGGGTACGCGTGCATTTCATCACACTAGGGATTCTCTCACAGGTGATCTTCGGGTTACTCCCCCTGCTCATCGCTTCCCTCTCCAAAAAACCAAAACCCGCCATGCGTTGGAATATCTGGCTAACCCTTAATATCGGCTTTGTTTCCCTTGTAGCTGGCTTCGCGGGTGTGAACCAGCCGATGATCCTTGCGGGTGGCACGCTGATCTTCACCGCCGCAACGCTTCTGATCCTCCAACTCTGGAACGTGCGTGGCGGCGACGCTCCCGCCTCGCTCAAGTTTTACATCACGGGCATCTTCTATCTGCTCGTCGGCATCATCATCGGCACAGGTCTCTGGCTCAACTGGAGCGAAGCCCTTTACATCAAAGTCCCACTCGAAGCGCACATCCACGCCAACTCGTGGGGATTTATGTCGCTGGTCTTCGCGGGTCTGCTCGTGGACTTTGTCCCGATGGTCACAGGTCGTCCGCTCGGCACAAACAAAAACATTTCGCTGATTTACTGGGGCATGACGCTCGGCGCATTCGGTCTCGTATTGGGTCCGTGGCTCGGTGGCAGCTTACCTCCCACCGTTTCAGGTTTGGTTTTGCATTTGAGTTCAACGATCTGGATGGTGGTCTTGATGATCCGCGTTTTCAAAGAAAGCGGCAGGTTGAAGGGCGCAGGCGCATGGCACCTGGTTTCTTCCTATCTCTGGATCATTGCTCCGATCGGGATGGCTCCATTTATCTTGCTTGGACTCGTTGAAGGCGCACCGATTGAACAAACAGCGCCTCAAGCCTTAATTTATGGCTGGGTGCTGCAATTTGGCATCGCCCTTATCCCATATATTGCCCGCCGATTCTTCCTCAAGGATGAGACTCCACAACTCGGCGGCAATTGGGTCAGTCTCGCGGGCGCGACGCTCGGAAGCATTTTCGTGTGGGCAAGCATCTTCATCGTCCCTGCCAGAGGCGTGTTATATGGAATCGGTTTTGGGTTGTACGCCATCGCCCTGATCTACCCAGTGAAAGAACTGTTCGAGATCACACAGGATGGGTTCAAGAAAATCGAGTCAGCGTACGCCGGCTGGTAAGTAACTGGTCAGGAATGAAGCGGCAGGTTGTGAGTCAACAGCCTGCCGTGGGAGCATCCAAAATGCAAATCACAAAAGATACGCGTGTATCCGTCATCCTTGAATAATACGGCGACATCGCCGATGTGATGGAAGTATTTGGCATCAAGCGTGTGGGGCGCTATTCCCTG
>JAHDWC010000337.1 GCA_023382575.1 Anaerolineales bacterium | reverse complement strand
GACTTTCCTTGCCTTTTCGCCCAATTCGGGCTTGGCAAAGGTTTTGGGGGAACGCTCAAACTGCGCCTGGCATTGCGGACAGCACAGAAAATAGTTCACACCTTCAAACTCGATGGTGATGTGGGCTTTGCCGCGATTCATCCGTTTGCCACAGACGGGGTCTTTGAATGACATATGGATACTCCTTGGTAAATGTATTCCTTCATGTATTTTTTTGATTTAAGTTAACTGACTGAGTGTAAAACGCCCAAGGCTGGGAGCAATCTCAATCCGCAGGATGGAGTCTACAAGATCTGACATTAAATGCAGAGAGGCATCTTGCCTATTCCGGGTATACGCCATTTTGCGGATATTGTTTTTCAGGTAGTTTTCATTTGAGCTGTGTACCCTTGGATAAGCAGGAATGCCTGTGTAGCTGGGTACAAAATAGTGCCTTCATGGAAAATAATTTGATCAAATAGTCGTTCATATGAAGAAGATAATAAACACCAAACTCGCAATATTTTTCCTACTGGGGTCAATTGTTGTGATTCCCCTGATCTATTCCATTCCTGCAGTTCATGAAAAAGTTGCATGGCGAGTCAATGAAGTATTGGCACAAACCAAGTATGCAATCTCGCCTCCGGAGAAAGTGGTATTCGTCCCAAAGGAAGGTTCCACAACTGAAGCCCCTCACCCAACTGTGACTGAGACAGTTCCCACTCCTCAACTTGTGCCAGCAACGACGCCAACCCTCGTAGTGTCGCCAACACCTTTACCTGAAAAAATGATACTCAATGGTGCCCAGCATGAATATCAAACCTGGAATAACTGCGGCCCGGCTACCTTGGCAATGGCGCTTACTTACTGGGGATGGGACAGCGATCAGCGACCCATTGCCGCCTTCACCAAACCCAATTCGCGAGACAAGAATGTAATGCCTTATGAACTGTCCGATTATGTTCTGGAGGAAACGGAATTTGAAATTGTTTACCGTACAGGCGGTGACATCGAACTGCTCAAACGTCTGCTGGCTGCCGAATTGCCGGTGATCATCGAGAAAGGCTTCGAGGGACGCGATTTCGATGGTTGGATGGGGCATTATGTCCTCGTGACCGGTTACGATGAAGTCGAAGGCAGGTTTATCATTCAGGATTCGTATTATGGCCCCGATCAGTCCATTCAGTATGAGGGTCTGGAGAGTAATTGGCGGGCGTTTAATTTCACATATCTTGTTATTTATCCGATTGAACGGCAAAAAGACGTGGTCAGGATTTTGGGCCCCCATTTTGATGTGGAATACAACAACCAAAGCTCCGCACAGCTGGCAACGGAAGAGGTCATCCAATTAGCCGGACGGGATCAATTTTTTGCATGGTTCAATTTGGGCAGCAGTCTGGTTCAACTCCGGGATTATGCCGGTGCAGCCGTGGCGTATGACAAAGCATTTGCCATGTATCCTGATATTCCAGAGCAGGAGAGACCCTGGCGTATGATGTGGTATCAGACCGGGCCATACTCGGCATATTTTTACACTGGGCGTTATCAGGACGTGATGGACCTTGCCACCACAACTCTCAAGGCTATGAGTGAACCGGTACTCGAGGAGAGCTACTATTGGCGCGCCCGTTCCCTTGAAGCATTGGGGGATAATGATAGAGCCAGAATGGATCTTCGGGCTGCCCTAAAACACCACCCCGGTTTTGAGCCTGCATTAACCCGGCTTCATCAATTGGGAGATGTACCTTAGAACTGTTGCAGATTCATCCTTCAATCCTGTAATTCCGCATCATCCCCGCATCCTCATGTTCGAGATTGTGGCAGTGGTA
>JAHDWC010000336.1 GCA_023382575.1 Anaerolineales bacterium | reverse complement strand
AAGCGCTTGCGTGTTTTGAAACCGTTCTTGAAATGTCGCAAGGGCAAAACGTGAACTGGGTGCTGGAACGCCAAGCGAATTGCTATCGCTACTTGCGTGAGATAAAACGGGCGATTGAGATCTATTCGTCCCTGTTTGCCGAACAAAATCAACCCGCTGATTTTAGGGCTGGGGTCGGGCTGGGACTGTCCGATAGTTTGACTGAAAATGGACAACCACTCGAAGCCTGGCAGGTACTGGGGGAGGTAGAGATCATCCTGCGTGATTATGTTGAATTGGATGCGTTCAATGTTCATTTTGCGCGACTTTGGAAGTATCGGGCATTTGTGGCACGCGCATTGAATGAGCCCAATATCGCATTGGAGTGCGCCAGGAAATCTCTCGACTACTGGTTGAAAATTCCAGATTCAGATTTTGAGGAAAAGCAGATGCAGGATCTGGTGAATGAAATTGAAGGTGAGATGCGGTTGGGTGGGAAAGCGGCATAAGGGAGTTTGGACAGGACGCCAAAAGTAATTGGCGGGGAGCCGTGTATACTTGCCTATATGGATACCCTCTCCGGTGCTGTTGAGCGCATCACTTACTACAATGCTGAAAATGGATACACGGTGTTGCGTCTGCGCCCAGATACTAAAATGGCGAATCGCTTCACTAATAAATCCATCCTGAATGCGGATGGATTGGCGACGGTGGTGGGGAACCTGCCAGAACTCTCACCAGGGGAGCACCTGCGATTGCAGGGTCAGTGGGACAATCACCCAAAACACGGACCGCAATTCAAGGCTGAAGTCTGTGAGCAAACCCTGCCCGCAACGGTGGCGGGGATTCAAGGCTATCTAGGTTCGGGCATGATCAAGGGCATTGGTCCGCGCTTTGCCGAACGCATTGTCGGACTCTTCAAGGAAGAAACCTTCAATGTGATCGAGTCCACCCCAGAGCGACTTCTTGAAGTGCCTGGCATCGGCGAGGATCGCAAGCAGAAGATCACCACTGCCTGGAAAGAGCAAAAACAGGTCAAGGAGATCATGGTCTTTTTGCACGGTCATGGAGTTAGCACCAATCTGGCGGTGAAAATATACAAGACATACGGGGATTCTTCACTGGAGACTGTCCAGAAAAATCCTTATCAACTTGAACGTGACATCTATGGCGTGGGTTTCAAGACTGCAGATCGCATCGCGCAGGCGCTCGGACTTCCCGCGGATCATCCCTCGCGCATCGAGGCGGGGATTGTCTTCGCACTGAACGAGATGATCAATGAAGGGCATGTCTATGTACCGAGGGAATTATTGGCGCAGAAAGCCATCGAGTTGTTGGCAGTGCCGCAGGAGTTGATCGCGCCAGCACTCGAACGCCTGGCGGAGGATGAACGCATCCGCCAGGAGATGATTCCCTCACAAAGTAAGAATGAAGAAAAAAAGATACAAGCAGCAGATACGCCCGTCATCTATTTGACCCCGCTCTATTTCGGTGAGAAGGGCGTGGCAGAGCGGCTGCGGACACTTGCCAGCGCCACCTCGCAGGTTGGGACGATCAACCACAGTCTCTTTCCCGTTGAGAATTTATCCGAGGAACAACAGACGGCTGTGAACATGGCGCTGACCCATCCGCTCAGTATCCTAACGGGCGGACCAGGCACGGGCAAGACTACCTGCTTGAAGGCGTTGATTTCCACGCTTGTGGAACAGCATAAAAGCTTTGCATTGGCTTCCCCAACAGGGCGGGCGGCGAAGCGGCTCTCCGAGGCGACGGGATATCCCGCCAGCACCATCCATCGTTTGTTGGAGTTCTCCCCCGTGGAGGGCTTCAAGCACGATGACGCCAATCCGCTCGACCTCGAT
>JAHDWC010000335.1 GCA_023382575.1 Anaerolineales bacterium | reverse complement strand
ACCGTGTTGGTCATTGCCTGTCCGCACGCGCTCGGTCTCGCTGTTCCGCTCGTTGTTGCCATCACCACCGCCATGGGCGCCAAGAACGGCATCCTCGTCCGCAATCGTCTGGCGCTCGAAGCCGCGCGCGAGATCGACGTCGTGATCTTCGACAAGACCGGCACGCTCACTCAAGGTCAATTCGGGGTCGTAGATATGGTGACCGCGGATGGCTGGGAGAACGACCAAGCCCTAGCTCTCGCTGCTGCGCTGGAAGCTGACTCGGAGCATTTGATCGCCCAATCCATCCGCCGCCTCGCACGTGACCGCAAACTGGTCATTCCACCCGTGAGCAATTTCTCCGCCTTGAAAGGGCGCGGCGTGCAAGCCGACTTTGAAAATGAAACGTATTATGTTGGCGGACCACGCCTGCTTGAAATGTTGGAACTGGTCCCGCAGACGGTACTAAAAACATTTACGGATACTGCAAATACGGATGCACAGTCTGTGGTGTATCTGACGACCAAAGACAAGCTCATTGCAGGAATTTCGATTGCAGATGTCATCCGCCCTGAGAGTAAAAAAGCGATTGATGAATTAAGAGCAATGGGTATTGAAGTTGCGATGCTGACCGGTGATAGTTATTCTGTTGCAACAGCAGTGGCAAATCAATTAGGCATCAACCGAGTCTTCGCGGAAGTGCTGCCCGAACACAAAGACCAGAAGGTCGCTGAATTGCAGAGCCTCGGCAAACGTGTGGCAATGGTCGGCGATGGCGTCAACGATGCGCCCGCCCTCACCCGCGCAGATGTGGGTATCGCCATCGGCGGCGGCACCGATGTCGCCATCGAATCGGCAGGCTTGATTCTCGTCAACAGCAATCCACTCGATGTGGTGAAAATTTTCAAACTCAGCCGCGCCAGTTACCGCAAGATGATCCAAAACCTGTGGTGGGCGGCAGGCTACAACATCATCGCCATCCCGCTCGCGGCAGGCGTACTCGCCAACTGGGGCATCCTGCTCTCGCCCGCCGTCGGAGCCGTGCTCATGTCTGTCAGCACCATTGTAGTTGCCATCAACGCCCAACTGCTGAGAAGAACTGGGCTTTAGAACGCAAAGAGCTTCAGGATTTTTCCTGAAGCTCTTTTTTCAAAACTCTTTTTTCTCCACCACAACCCGGGTTCCGCCTGGCATTTCTACTGTCACATCGCCCGGATCATATGGAATTGGTGGCAAGCTCCAGCGGAAGATCCACTTGGAGTCTTCGGGGCTGGCGTTCACACATCCTCTTGAAGATGGTTCTCCATAGTTGTTATGCCAATACGTGGAATGGATTGCCACCCCAGTTCCGACAAACAAACTAACCCATCCAACTGCTGGCAGACTCCAGCCTGCCGATGCGCTTCCTCCACTCAGTGGCAACGAGATCGCTTTGCGCCAGATCGGAAATTCCCCAACGGGTGTTGCCCAGGCATCTGTCGGATTTCCCCAAGCGTCATATAGGGCGCCGCTTGAAATACGCGCAAAATAAACCTCATTCTTTCCTTCGTAGCAGGATAAGGTTTGATAATCGATATTTACCACTATCCGTTTCTCTTCTGCTTCTGGATTGATGGGATCGATTTCATCCGCAGTCAATGGACGAAACGCCTCTGCCGGACCCCAGAACAGGTCGCCGGACCCAAAGCGTTCGTTTAGCCGATACCAGACTCTGCCATCCACCTCGATGCGAATCTGATCCACCCAGACGATCTGACTATAAACAAATCTCGCTGGCAGACCGATTGATTCACGATACTGTAACCAAGGCGCTCGCGAGGGCGGGTTGTCAAGAATCAAATCCACATAAGGGACGGTAACTTCGACCCACATTCCGGCACCAAGACTTGTGTTTG
>JAHDWC010000334.1 GCA_023382575.1 Anaerolineales bacterium | reverse complement strand
ACGGTGAACACGTTGGTCTTAGCCTACGCTGGAGCCTCGCTGCCCATGCTGTTGATGTTCTCGCTTGGGCGCGGCGACTATGGCTATATCGTCAATTTCTCGTTCATTGCCGAAGAAATCGTGCGGACGTTGGTCGGCTCGCTGGGATTGATCGCGGCAGTGCCTATCACCACGGCGATTGCGATTTTCTTTGCTCAAAGGGTGGATTCGCTCGGGAAGTGGGAGCAGTTTCTCGGTCCAGAAGGAAGCGGACACAGCCATAGCCATTAGTCCGGGCGGGGACTGGTCACGAGGCTAGTACGTTCCACAGGCAATTTGGAGTATTCTGTGGGTAGGCTGTTTTTGCCAAAAAGTCTGGTGTCCTGCATTCCACACCCGAATTTGTTTAGTCAAATTTGTGAAACTTTTCCTCATGTGAATGCGTAGAGAAGGTAGAAAGCCTTCCGAGGAGAAACGTGAACGAAGAACAGACCTGGGTAGCCCAGGCGCAACAAGGTGACGACGAGGCATTTACGAGGCTCGTGGAAACCTATCAGACCCCCGTTTTCAACCTGTGTTACCGCATGTTGGGTGAACCCGAACTGGCGGAGGATGCCGCGCAGGAGACGTTTTTGCGCGCTTATCAGCATCTGCATCGCTATGACCGGAAACGCCCGTTCCCGACCTGGTTGCTTTCGATTGCGGCGCATTACTGCATCGACCGTCTTCGCCGCCGCAAGTTCCCGATGTTTTCGATGGACGCCGAAGACGAGGAGGGCAATTCGATTGAGTTGCCCGATCTCGACGCGCCTAACCCTGAGTCGGAAACGGTCAAAGGGCAAATGCAGGAACGCATCCATGCCATGCTCAAAGACCTGGATAACACCGACCGCGCGGCGATCATCATGAGATATTGGTACGACTATTCTGAAAAGGAAATCGCTGAGTCCTTGAATCTGACGGTCAGTGCGGTGAAGAGCCGCCTGCACCGCGCACGCAAGGAACTGGCAGGCATGTGGCAGGATGAAGAAGAAGACGACTTGCTTGCCGAAATGGAAAGGAGACATCATGAATCACCAGCCTTTTGAATCCTGGCTGCTGGACGATAGAGTCCTGAATCCCACCGAGAAACGCGAGCTCGATTCGCATCTGCGGACGTGTAAGGCATGTTCTGCATTGGCGGTGACGGGTTTGGCGCTGCGCTCGGCGCGTTCGGTCTCGCCTGCACCGGGGTTCGCGCTGCGTTTCCAGCAGCGCCTCGCCGCCCAAAAAGTGGCAGAACGCCGCCGCAGGTTGTGGGGGCTCATCATCCTGACGTTAAGTGCGGCAGGTCTTATTGGTTTGTTCGTCGCTCCATTTATTGTTGCCTTCGTCTCCGCCCCCATCGAATGGCTCACCTCGGCCCTTGGTTATTTTCTATTCGTATTTACGTCCCTCCAGGCGTTCGGTGAAGAGGTGAGTGTCTTCGCACTCATGCTGCCGACATTCCTCCCCCCGTCTGCGTGGATGGTCATCCTCTCCGGTCTGGCTGGGGTGGGCTTGTTATGGATCGTATCCATCTGGCGCTTCGCGCGCAGACCTCAAGGAGCTACTGCATGAAAAAAACTTTGAATTTCACCCGCATCCTGCTTCTGTTGGCATTGTTGATCGTACCAACGAGCAGCGTCTATGCCCAGAGTTCGAGCGGGGATGTCATCCTGTTCGGGCAGAACTACACGCTTGAAAGCGGTGAAACCCTCAACGGGAGTCTGGCGGTCATCGGCGGCAACGTGATGATCGAAGAAGATGCCACGGTCAACGGAGATGTAGTCGTCATTGGCGGAAATATCTCTGTCGACGGAGCCATTGACGGCGATGTTGCCATGATCGGCGGCAACCTGACCGTCACCTCCACCATCGATGGTGACCTCGTCATC
>JAHDWC010000333.1 GCA_023382575.1 Anaerolineales bacterium | reverse complement strand
AGGCACGCCGCCAGCGTTCATCCTGAGCCAGGATCAAACTCTCCGCAAAAAATCACTCTTGCGAGTGTAAAAGTTACGGATTGACTGGTTCGAAAAAATTGTTGCTTCCTATCACTTTTCAGTTGTTAAGGTGCTTGCCATTTTTTGAGCGGGCGATATTTTACCCACTCAGCAACCGTCTGTCAAGGTCTTACACAGACTAAAATACCGATGCATTTTCTTTCTCGCATCGGCGCATCAGGCTGCAAAACATTTGCTTTGTGTCTCTGATGGAAGACGGTTACTCAGTTGTGAACGATCTGTCTGGGAGACGAAATCTTATGTTGTACTGGCGAGGTGGAATTATATGCATTTGTAATGATTTGTCAATAGTTATCAGACATTTAAACCTTAAAAAATCGCACCAATTTTCATGATGATAACTTACGACTCATTGAATCGCCTGACATACGATTCGATCCATGCAACCGTATTACCAACACCATCCTCGCTTCGAATCATTTGACCAGTTAGCTGCGCACGCTCAAGAATATTTTTTGATTCCGCCTCAGCCATAACACTAACCAATCTCTCCACTGAAAGTTGACTCACACGAATCGGCTTAGGTGCAACACCAACAGCGTGGACTCTACTTCCCCAGAACGGTTGATCCGCCATGAATGGCACAACTACTTGTGGAATCCCTGCACGCAATGCAGCCGATGTCGTCCCTGCCCCGCCATGATGAATCAGTATCTTACATTTTGGCAACAACCAATCATGCGGCGTGGACTCGATATACAACAAATCACTTGTTGATTCACGTTTCGCACTCCCCCACCCCGACAAGATGATGCCGCGATTGTTTGTTTGCCTCAATGATTCGCAAATGATCTCATCAACTTTTTCTGCATTCTTATTAACCATGCTCCCAAACGATACGCAAACTGGTGATTTACCCGCTTCTAAAAATTCCCTCAATTCATTTGGTGGATTATAGGAGTCGTCATGTGGAAAGAAATAATATCCAGTGACATGCACCCGCGGACTCCAGTCGCTTGAGGGTGAAATCAAGTTTGGAGACCAGGCACACAGGATCGGGGTCCGAAGACGAGGCGGAGAATCTCTGAAGGGAGAATAAAGCTTCCGCTTGGACAATCCCGCTCGGCGACGGACTTGTTCAAATCCTAAAGAAGAAGTTAATTCAGTAATTCTTAAAGAAGTGGTGTGTGTCAAACGATTCAAAAAGCGATTGCCGAGATTGGGCAAAGAGATGTTGGGATAATCGCCAGTGGGCGTGAACATGGGAAAGGTTTGGATGTGAATATCGGGGATATTTTTCTCACGGGCAAGAGTATGGGCGCCAATAGCGTGAGCGAAGGTGTGGATGATAAGGTCTGCATCGCGGCAAGCCTCATCGGTTTGACGCATCATCTCTGCGCCGATATCCACGGCATGAGACATCAACTCTTTGACAAGCTTGAAGAAGTTATGTCCTGCATCATTGAGACGTCGACTAAGTTCTTCGGGATCGCCCGCGAGTGGAAAGAATGTGATGCCATGTTCTTCAACCAGTGGCTTGAATCGCGTAGGCGCAGCCAGGATGACGTTGTGTCCACGAGACATCAGTCCAAGAGATAAAGGCAGAAACGGTTGGATGTCGCCGCGAGAGCCGAAGGTGAGGATGGTGATGTTCATGTTTAAAACGTAGGGGCGACCGTGAAGGTCGCCCACATTAGTTCATTTCGTGTCTGCCTGCAAGCGCACGCAGCAAGGTATTTTGATCTGCATATTCCAAGTCGCCGCCTACGGGCAGACCGCGCGCGAGACGAGTGACTTTAACGCCCATCGGTTCAAGTTGCTGACGAAGATAAAGCGCCGTGGCGTCGCCTTCCATGCTGGGATTGGTGGCGATGATGACCTCCCCCACCCCCCCA
>JAHDWC010000332.1 GCA_023382575.1 Anaerolineales bacterium | reverse complement strand
CCGCCCCAAACACCGACTTCCTCGCCCATGATAAAGACGGCGGGATCGCGGTCCATTTCTTCCATTAAAGCTTGCGAGATCGCCTCGCGCATTGTGATTTTTGCCATTGTATGTCCTCGTGTTACTCGGACGACCATAAACCATTGACCATGGCCTGTCGCCCATTGTCTGTGGTCTAATCCGCGTAAATATCCGCGTACAGTTCTTCCATTGCGGGTTCGGGGCTGGTTTCAGCGAATTCAATCGCCTTGTTGGTTTCTTCTTCCACGCGGGCTTCGATCTCGTCGAGTGCCTTGCGGGTGGCGACCTTCTTATCCAACAGGTATTTGTTGAAGATACCGATCGGATCGTTTTCCTGCCACTGCTTCACTTCTTCCGCTTTGCGGTAACGTTCGGGGTCGCCCATCGAATGTCCGCGGAAGCGGTAGGTGTTGATCTCGAGGAAATACGGCTGACCTTCCTTGCGGATGTAGTCCATCGCTTCCTTGGCCGCCTCATAGACAGCCATCACGTCCATGCCATTGACAGCTGCATTTTTCATGCCGTAGCCTTCCGCTTTCTGACGGATTTCATCCACAGCCGAAGCGCGCTCCACCGAGGTGCCCATGCCATACTGATTGTTTTCACAAACCCACAGCACGCGCAATCCCCAAGTCTTGGCTAAATTCAACGCCTCATGGAAGTAGCCAATGTTGGTGGCGCCGTCACCGAACATACAAATGGTGATGTTGTCATTCTTGGCATACTGGTCACCCAGCGCAAGTCCGGCAGCGACGGGCAAATGTCCGCCGACGATGGCGTGCCCGCCCCACATGTTCTTTTCCACGCTAGCCATGTGCATCGATCCGCCCTTGCCTTTGGACATGCCCGTTGCCTTGCCGAGCAATTCAGCCATCACTTCGTTGGCAGAGATGCCGCAATTCAACGCCACGCCGTGGTCACGGTAGGCGGTAATGACGCGGTCGCGAGGTTCGCGCGCCGCAATCAGACCTGTCGAAACAGCTTCCTGACCAATGTACAGGTGCATGAAGCCGCCGATCTTGCCAGCCTGGTACAGTTCCGCGCCGCGTTCTTCCACACGGCGGATCAGCACCATCTGGTAATACAAATCGAGAAGTTGTTCTTTCTTCATTATAGGGAGCTCCGATAAGGTGATCATACGCCCGCAGGCTTATGTTGGGTTGAAAAAATACTTAAGGAGAGAACACCAAAATCGTCCAGACGTTCTGTTTCCTGTTATATCGAATCGGGGATTATATCAGAGAAAAAATGCCTGATTTTCAGCCCGAGAGGTTTTGAAAGTGAAACAGACTCTTAAAAAATTAATGTATTGACTTATTAACTACTTGTGCTATAAATTAAAGAGTCTGCTGGATTTAACAGAACAGGAGAATGTCATGAAACTTACGCCCCCTAAAGCTGTTACTTTTTGGATTTCTGTCGTTATTGGTCTTCTCGGTTTGCTTGGCGGCATTGGTGTGATTGGTGCCTTATCTGCGTACGCGTTCTGGCTTGCGTTTGCCGCCTTTGCTTTACTGACGCTCGGCTTGGTCGTGAAGGGTCTCTAGTTTTTTCACCAGCAGACGGTCAAACTCCCCGCAGCAGTGCGGGGAGTTTCATTTCTACTTACATGCTGGGACGATTTGAGTCCCGCGTTCTGAAGTTCCATTTTCGTTGACCGCTTCGATCTCGTAGGAGAGATTCTTATTGAGCGGCGCGTTCGCATCCTTGTAATTGAACTTCCCCGCTTTCAGCTCGACGATGCGGCTCCCGTCACGATAGATGCGGAAGGCAGTCTCTCCGCCTCCGCTTGACCAACTAAATGAGACCGTAAATTTCTTGGCTCCTGGCTGGCATAATTGACCTGTGACAAGAAAACTCTGGGGAATTCCCGGCAGTGGCGGCGCCTCGCCAATG
>JAHDWC010000331.1 GCA_023382575.1 Anaerolineales bacterium | reverse complement strand
CTGACTACGAACTGGTTTATTATCGTCAGCTGAAATAGAAAACATAAATCCTAAAGGTCTTTAAGACCTTTAGGATTTATCACTTCGTATGAATTCTTCCTCCCTTTTTCCAAAGCTTGGACTACGCACCTGGATCGTCGTCCTGCTGATTGTGATCCTCGTGGTGGCGTTCATCCTCAGCCTCACGTTGGGATCGGTTCGCATCCCGCCGGAACAGGTTCTGCGAATCCTGACCGGAGGCGATCCCGACAAAGCCTCATGGACAGACGTCATCTTCAAATTCCGCCTCCCCAAGGCGGTGACAGCGATGCTCGTTGGCGCGGCGTTATCGGTGGCCGGCTTGCAAATGCAGACGCTCTTCCGCAATCCGCTGGCAGACCCGTTCATTTTAGGAGTCAGTTCTGGCGCGAGTTTGGGTGTAGCGTTGGTCGTGCTTGGCACAGGAGCAGGCAGTACGTTGAGCTTCATCACAGGCTTGAGCGTCTTCGAAGACTTAAGCCTGGCGATTGCCGCCAGTTTGGGATCAGGCTTGGTTCTCGGCGCAGTACTGATCGTTTCCCGCCGTGTGCAAAATACGCTCACGCTGCTCATCCTTGGCTTGATGTTTGGCTATCTCACCAATGCCATTGTCAGCCTGCTGATCTATTTCAGTCAGCCGGAACGTGTGCAGGCGTTTAGTTTGTGGGCGGCGGGTAGTTTCGGCGGCGTGACGTGGAATCAGATGCGTGTCTTTTCCCCAGTTATCTTGTCTGGGTTGCTTATTAGTTATGTAATGATCAAGCCGCTGAATGCCTTGCTGCTTGGCGATGAATATGCTCGCTCGCTCGGACTCAATGTGCGCCGCGCCCGCTTCTGGATCATCTTGAGCGCATCGCTTTTAGCCGGTGTTTCCACCGCCTTTTGCGGACCCGTCTGGTTTGTGGGCGTGGCGGTGCCGCATGTGGCGCGTTCCTTGCTCAATACCGCCGACCATCGGTCCTTGTTGCCTGCCTCCATGTTGATGGGTGCATCTTTCGCCCTCGTTGCGGATGTCATCGCCCAATCGCCGGGGAGTCAATATGTATTGCCGCTTAATGTGGTCATGTCACTTTTTGGCGTGCCGATCATTCTCTGGGTCATCTTGCGCCAAAAACAACTCCGTCAATCCTTTGCCTCTTGATTAACTGATGACAGTTTACTAAACATGCTCTCTTCCTCTTCCCTCACCATTGGCTATCACCAACCACTCGCCTCAAACCTCGACCTGCAACTACGTCCCGCAGAGATGGTCTGTCTTATCGGACCGAACGGAGCAGGCAAATCCACCTTGCTGCGGACGTTGGCTGGAATGCAATCTCCCTTGAGCGGCGTGATCAAACTCGGCGAAGCGGATTTACACAGTCTGCCCGCGCTTGACCTTGCCAAGCAACTCGCCGTCGTGTTGACTGGACGTGTCGAAGCGGGCAATCTCTCAGCATATGCGTTGGTGACTCTTGGGCGTCATCCCTATACCGATTGGCGCGGAACTTTGACTCCACGTGACGAAGAAGCGGTACAACATGCCATGCGGTTGACAGGTTCCGATGTGCTCGCCTCTCGTCCCATCCATGAGTTAAGCGACGGCGAACGTCAACGCGTGATGATCGCCCGTGCTCTGGCGCAAGAACCCAAAATCCTTTTGCTCGACGAGCCGACTGCCTTCCTCGACCTGCCGCGCCGCGTGGAACTTCTGCAACTCCTCAAACGTCTCTCACGCGAAACGAATTGCGCCATCCTGCTTTCCACTCATGATCTTGACCTCGCTCTGCGCATCGCCGACCGACTTTGGCTGCTCTCCTCACATGGCGACTTGCACATTGGCTTGCCCGAAGAACTCGCCCTCAACGGTTCGCTGGCACGCATCTTTCATAGCGAAGGCATCGAGTTTGACCATGCCAGCGGCGCGTTC
>JAHDWC010000330.1 GCA_023382575.1 Anaerolineales bacterium | reverse complement strand
GGTTACGAAATGTCGCTGCCGATGAACTCGGGTGCAGAAGCCGTCGAAACGGCGGTCAAGCTCGCGCGTAAGTGGGCGTATCAGGTCAAGAAAGTGCCGCGCCATCAGGCAGAAATCATTGTGGCGGGCAACAACTTCCACGGGCGCACGGTCACGATCATTTCATTTTCCACCGAACCTTCGTATCGCGATGATTTTGGCCCGTTCACGCCCGGTTTTGTGGTTGTGGAATATGGCAATGTTGAAGCCATCGAAAAGGCGATCACGCCCAACACTGCGGCGGTGATGCTTGAGCCGATTCAAGGTGAGGCTGGTGTGATCGTTCCGCCGGCTGGATATTTGAAATCAGTTGCCGAGATCTGCAAGAAGAATAACATACTCTTCATTGCGGATGAAATTCAAACGGGTCTCGCTCGGACCGGGAAGCTGTTCGCTGCGCATCATGACAACGTTCGCGCTGACATCACCATTGTTGGCAAGGCGCTTTCGGGTGGCTTTTACCCTGTCTCTGCCATTCTGGCGGATAAATCCGTTTTAGGCTTGTTCAAGCCTGGAGAACATGGTTCGACGTTTGGCGGGAATCCGCTGGCGGCGGCTGTGGCGCGT
This sequence comes from Anaerolineales bacterium, assembly GCA_023382575.1. Taxonomy (GTDB): domain Bacteria; phylum Chloroflexota; class Anaerolineae; order Anaerolineales; family Villigracilaceae; genus Villigracilis. The sequence goes on along the minus strand of JAHDWC010000330.1, from coordinate 1,372 downwards.
GCTTCTCTGCGTGTCATCCGCGAAGAAAAACTTGCAGACCGGGCGACGACATTGGGTGAATATTTCATCGAACAACTGAGCGAAATTCCCAGTCCGCACATCAAAGAAGTGCGTGGAAAAGGTCTGCTCATCGGCGTGGAACTCAAACCGGAGGCAGGCGGCGCACGCCGTTTCTGTGAGGTGTTGAAGTCCAAGGGAATTCTCGCCAAGGAAACGCATGACAATGTCATTCGTTTCGCGCCCCCCCTGGTCATCGATAAAGAGACGATTGATTGGGCGCTTCCGCTCATCCGTGAGACGCTCAATATGCCGTAACCAATCCAGACCCTGAAGGTATGGAAGCCTTTGGGGTCTTTTTTATGGAGGTATCATGTATATTGGAATTCCAAAAGAAAGCAGACCGTACGAATACCGGGTTGGTTTGTCTCCGGTTGGGGTTGAGATTCTGACTCACTTCGGGCATCAGGTTTTCGTCGAGCATGATGCGGGAGCTGGGGCAGGTTTCAGCGATCAGGAATACGAAAAATCCGGTGCGCGCATTGCCTATTCCTCGCAAGAAGTCTTTGGCAGAGCCGATTTTCTGTTGAAGATCGCGCGTCCACTGAAGCAAGAATTGGAATGGATGCAGGATGGCGCCACACTGGCGGGTTTTCTGCATCTCGCATCCAGTTCACAGGATCAGATCGACCTGTTGCTCGAAAAGAAGATTACAGCGTTAGCCTTTGAGCAGATCAAAGATGCCAAAGGTGGTTTATCTGTATTGCGCCCATTTAGCGTGATCTGCGGCGCGATGGTGACGCAAATTGCGGCGCGTTTTCTTCAAACGAATCGCGGTGGCAAAGGCATCATGCTGACTGGCGTCCCCGGTGTGCCGCCCGCTGAAGTAGTCATCGTTGGTGCAGGCGCGGTTGGAACCTCCGCTGCAAAGACCCTACTGGGTGCTGGGGCGCATGTGACCGTCCTCGATAACAGCATGGCGGCGCTGGAAAAGATTAGCGAGCGCTTCCCCGGTTTGGTGACAATGTTTGCGACCAAACGTAACCTGGAACGCGCCACTGCCTTTGCAGACGTGGTCATAGGCGCTGTATTGGTCCCCGGGCAGCGTGCTCCCATTGTGGTCACCCGCGACATGGTCCGTGGTATGAAGCCGCGCTCTGTCATCATCGACGTCAGCATCGATCAGGGTGGCTGCGTGGAAACGTCCCGCCCGACCATGCATGATAACCCGACCTTTGTCGAAGAAGGTATCGTGCATTATTGTGTCCCCAATATCCCCAGTCTGGTGGCTCGCACGGCAAGCCATGTCTGTATCAATGCGGCAATGCCTTGCATCTCAGAGATCGCCAACAAGGGAATCGATGAAGTGATCAAA
>JAHDWC010000329.1 GCA_023382575.1 Anaerolineales bacterium | reverse complement strand
GAGAGTTGAATCACGTTTTTGGGATTCGCAAATCTCACAGCGTTCACGCCCTGCATCGGTGATGTTGTAACATTCGGAGCAGAAGGCGGTATTGGCTTTGAGATTCGCCAGCGCCGTGGACAAATCCTGCGCGACATCTTCGGAGGCGCGCAGCAGATAGAACGCCAACCGCGAAGCGGACTTGGGTCCGATGCCGGGTAGACGTTCGAGGGCGGTGACGAGGGATTGAATGGATTCGGGTAATAACATAATTAATTCCGTAGGGGCGAGGTCACCTCGCCCCTACAAAAATTTAGAAAGGCATCCCACCCGCCAGCGGACCCATCAACTTTTGCTGGAGGTCGCGGGATTGGTCGAGTGCCATGTTGACAGCGGACAAGACCATGTCTTGCAGCATTTCAGCGTCGGCGTCTTTGAGAAACTCAGGGGAAATCTCAACCGATTTACATTTCTGGTCGCCGGTCATCACGACTTTGATCGCTCCCCCACCGGTTGTGACGGTGACGGTTTCTTCGGCAAGTTTTGCCTGCGCTTCTTCCATTTGCTTTTGCAGCTTCTGAATCTGCTGCATCATTCCACCCTGTCCGCCCATGGCGGGTCCTTTGTTAAATCCTTTAGCCATAATTAAACCTCGTTATTCGATATTCGTTTTACGATAATCGATATTCGAGTATCGATTATCGTCTTTTCTATTCATCCATGTCCACGATCTCACCGCCGTGTTGAATCGCAGCGGCGACCATACCGTCTTGAGCAACATGCGCGGGGAGCTTGCCTTTGGCATTGGTGACCACACAGCGCACGGACAAATCTACATGGAAGTGGTCTTTGATGAGGCGCTGGATGGTTTCGATCTGGTCGGGTTTGTTGAGTTTTTCCACAAGCACGTCACTTGCCATGCCGAGGATGAGGGTCTTGCCTTGCACGTCGATCATCTTGACCGAGTTCATCAACGCGCCAAGATTCGCCTGCGCTTTGGGCAGGGCATTGATGAGCGGCTTCCATGCCTTGACAATGTCGTTGGAATTAATGGCTGGAGATTCTACAACGGGCTGCGGCGCTTCACTCTTAACCTCAGGCTTGGATTCTGCTACAGGAGTTGATACAGGTTTCGGCTTAGTCTGAGGCGCGGCGGCGACTTGGGTAACTTCGGCTGGAGCGTCGATCACTTCCGCGAGGGCGAGTTCCAGACCCAAAGAGGGCTGCCAGCCGCCGCGCAGATCCGTTGCCGCGTTGTTGAAGATTTTCATCATGCGCAAAACATCGGAGGTGTTGAAGGCGTTGGCGTGCGCTTCCATTTGAGTTTTGACTTCGCGTGTGGCTTCGACCTGCTCGGCGTTGCCCATTTGAATGAGCATCAGCCCGCGAGTGTATTCCACAAGCTGACGCGCCAGCGAGCGCGGATCGGCGCCTGAGTCGAGCGCTTTGTGAATGGTTTCGAGCCCGCGCGCGGGTTGATGGTCGAGGATGGAGTTGATGACATCAAGCACGGTCTGACTGGTTGCCGTACCGAGGACTTGTTGCGCAATGTGAAGCGTGATTCTTGCACCAGTAGAAGAAAGTTGGTCGAGCAGCGATTGCGCGTCGCGCATGCCCCCCGCTGACTGACGAGCAATGAGCGTGAGCGCCTCTTCATCCGCTTGGATATTTTCGGATTCAATGATGGTTTTGAGATTTTTGACGATCTCATCAATGGGCACACGGCGGAACTCATGACGCTGACAGCGCGATAAAACCGTGGCGGGGATCTTGTGAATTTCGGTGGTGGCTAAGACGAAGATGGCATGTGGTGGCGGTTCTTCGAGCGTTTTGAGCAGTGCATTGAACGCCGCTGTAGAAAGCATATGGACTTCGTCGATGATGTAGATCTTGTATCTACCTTGCGTGGGCGCAAAGTTGATCTTGTCACGCAAGTCGCGGACATCATCCACGGATGTGTTTGACGCCGCATCGATTTCGATCAGGTCGAGGAAGCGATTTTCATTGACCGCTTTGCAATGGTCG
>JAHDWC010000328.1 GCA_023382575.1 Anaerolineales bacterium | reverse complement strand
GGGTGCCGATGATGGCTGGCAGGATGCCACCCGAGCGCATCCCATCGTATGGAAAGCCAAAGAGAAACTCCCACGAGATGGCAGACCCACCCTGAAAGAGAATGAAAATGACCGTACCGACGATGGGCAGAACTGTCACCACTGCCATGAGGGTGATGAGTGCATAGCCGATGCGCTGCACCGCATGACGATTGCGGGCGAGGAGTTTCATCATGACAAGATCCTCTCGGCTCGCTTCTTGGCGCGGAAGACAACTGATGAAGCGAGGACATTTACTGTCAACGAAATGAGAAAGAGGATAATGCCAATGAGGAATAAGGTGTGATAGTGGATGCTGCTATTTGCGACCTCGCCCATTTCAGCGGCGATGGTGGCAGTCATGGTGCGGACAGGGGAGAAGAGGCTGCCCAGGCTGGTGGCGAGCACAGGTGCGTTGCCGGTCACCATCATGACGGTCATCGTTTCGCCGATGGCGCGTCCCACGCCGAGCATGATGGCTGTCAATACGCCAGATTTGGCGGCGGGCAAGGTCACACGCCAGATGGTCTGCCATTTGGTTGCGCCCAGCGCCCAGGCGCCTTCGCGATAGGCACGTGGGACAGAGTCGAGCGCATCTTCCGCCACGGAGACGACCGTGGGTACGGCGATCCCACCTAACAGCAAAGATCCGGTAAAGGCGGTCAGACCCGTTGGCAGGTCCAGAAGGATGCGCAAGTTTGGAGAGACGACTAGGATTCCGAGAAATCCCAACACCACTGAAGGAAGTCCGCCGAGAAGTTCAACCAACGGTTTGAGAATTTCACGCATCCAACGTGGAGCGATCTCAGAGATGTAGACAGCGGTTCCAACCCCAAACGGGACGGCGATCAGCGCAGCGCCAAGTGTGACGATCAGCGAGCCAGTGATGAGCGGCAAAATGCCGAAGAGATCTTCGATGGGATACCAACGCTGGCTGAAGAGATTGCTCGCATCCACTTCGCTGAGAGCGGGTAACCCTTCGCGCATGAGGAAGACAAAGATGAGCAATACAAAAACGATGGCGGAGTATCCGCTCGCTTTGATGGCTCGTGTGATGACGAATTCTCGCCAGTTTAGAGATTTTTCCATGTATCACCTTGCAGGGACGAAGCATGCTTCGTCCCTGTGAAAATTTTATTCCACGGGCACAAAGCCAAGTTCTGCCACGATCTCCTGCGCCTCGGCAGAGAGGATCCAATCGAGGTATTCTTTTGTAACACCAGTGGCTTCTCCATTGGTGTACATATATAGGTCGCGCGCGATGGGATAGGTCTTATCATTCACCGTCGCGATGGCAGGCAGGACGTACGCGCCGCCTTCTTCTTCCGCGATGGCGATCATCTTCAGATCGTGCGGCACATACCCGAGTCCATCATAGCCAATTGCATTGGGATTGTTGCGGACTTCCGCGATGATGCCTTCAGAAGATGGCAGCAAAAGTGTATCGGTCGAAAACAAAGTTTTATCTTCGCTGTCGCCGAGCCGCAAAACCGTTTCAAGGAAGTAGACATGCGTGCCGGAATTTGTCTCGCGCGAAAGTTTGACAATGGGTCGGTCTTCACCGCCGAGTTCGCTCCAATTGGTGATCTTGCCGCTGTAAATGTCGGAGATCTGTTGCAAGGTCAATTCGCTGACCGGGTTCTCCGGATTCACGATCACGGCAATTGCATCACGCGCGATGATGTGTTCCAGCGGCTCGATGCCTTTGGCTTGCGCCTCGACAATCTCCTCGTCCTTGATGCGGCGCGACGCATTTGCCAAATCCACGGTGCCGTTGATGAGCGCTGCAATGCCCGTGCCCGAGCCGCCACCCGTCACCGAGATGCGCACATCGGGGTGCTCGGTCTGATACTGCTCCGCCCACGCCAGCGCCAAATTGACGATGGTATCGGAGCCTTTATTTTCGATGTATCGAGCGGGGGAATCGGAGGAAGTGTTGCTGGAGGAGGAACTGCATGAAACGAAGAACAGGGAAAAAAGAAGTAGAAATAGGATT
>JAHDWC010000327.1 GCA_023382575.1 Anaerolineales bacterium | reverse complement strand
CAAATCCTCCAAAAGATTGCGAACGACATCCATGCCATCGCCGCCACTCTTGAGACTGTCGAGCGGATTTCTGATTCCAAAGATTGCACTTGGCTCACATAATTCGGGGAAATCAACCGCCAACTTCTCGATATACTCAGGCAGTCCCGTGCAGGAAGTGCTTACTACACAGTCAACCCTTTCCACGAGCGCAGTAATTCGACTCTCGTCAATCTTGCGATTGCGCGTGACCTTGCGTTGAATCAAGGCGTAGGGTGAACTGAAAGAGGTTTCCGTGTCCACGCAAAAACGCCCAAAGAGGAGGGCTGCGTCCGCGGCTTGCAAGAAGTCAGACGCTTCCTTATAGAGCTTTTCGTAATCCGACTTATGCGTATTCCTGACCACTGCCCGCACCGCTTCGAGCGGCACGGCGAAGAGCGGAAAGATGACAGGCACAAGATGTTCAAGATGGACATCGAGGACGATATTCACGATGTCGTGATGAAGTCCTGTCTTTTTCTCCACCTCCGTGATTGCCTTGAGCGGTTGCAGCCAATGCCCGACTTCGTGTGCGAGCAAGCCGATGAAGACCTGTGCGCTTCGCGTTTCACCCAGTCGAATTCCGAGGAACTCTTCGGGCAATCGGATCCAGGTTTTGCCATCGGTGGAGGCGGTATCGTCTTTTGCAATGACCAGGCGCGGGGACAGGAACGATGCGAGGTCTCCAAGCAAGGCGCTGGAGATCAAATTGAGAACCGCTTGCAGCTCGTTCATGACTTCGCTCCGAGATTGAAAAGCAGAGTCTCGAAGCCCTTCGCCGCAGCGGGATCGAGCGCCATCAGGCGATTATGGTAACGCGCAAGGATGGCGGGATCATCCGCGCTTTGAGCGCGGGCGAGTTCGCCATACTCGATCGGGAGCGGCAAGGAGCCGTCCGCAGTCCCCTTCCAACTCAGGTCAATCGCGGCGCGTGTCTTCTGCGAGAAGAGCCCCGCCACGCTGTTATCAAAGCCCACCATGATCGGCACAGTGCGCCGCACCAGGGCGGGGTCGGGGACATTGCCCCAGGGGTTGGCTGCCAGCACGATCAAGACGGATTCGGCAGGCGCCCATTCATCGCCCCAGAATGGAGCGGAGGTGGCGCGGATTGCGCCGTCGTGCGAGATGCCCATGACCCGCGTAATCTCTGCGGGGATGGGAAGCAGAAGCCGCATGAGCGACTCTTGTGCGCGGGAGTTGTAGCGCAGAAACTCATCCAAAAATAGTAGGACGGGTTCGCCCATCTCACGCGCATGTGTCAGCGCATTTCCAATCGGACCGGGCATACGTTTTCCGCTCGGCATTTCCACGCCCACCAGATCGGAATCGGTGAACGAGTCCGCGCCCGCGTGTTCGATCAGCAAACTTTGGGTCGCAAGCGCAACCTGGCGAATTGCTGAGGTCTTGCCCACGCCGGTCGGTCCCAATAGAAATGGGACATAGCCTTCTTTCAAAACAGCCAGCACGTTCTCAGCAAGGCTGGAAACAGCCTTGGAGATTTCACGCCTGACATGCTCGTTGAAGTCTTCGACCTGTTCGACATTTTGCTTTTCTTCTTTTGCCGGGAACACGATGTCCGCGCTGACCGGTTTCAAGCTGGTGACAGCCGCAAACAGATCGTCGTTTTGAAGCGCAGCGCTCAACAAATGTTTGCACAGGAGATTGGAGTAGCGTCCTCGATCTGCCCAGTCGGGGCAGGTGCAGGAGGGGCGTACCACTGCATTTTCGCCGTGCGGGGTAATTTCCCACAGCACAGCATACGAGTTCATGGTCGTTTCCACGACATAATCGCCGTTGAGCCTGCACTCGGTATTTGGTTTTTTTGCAGAACGAATATCACTGGCGCGCTTCAAACGCGCCTGGTCAACTTTGAAACCAGCAAATTGATTGGCTTTGAGCCATTCATAAAGATTCATGGGATAGTCCTCCAAGGGGGGATATATTTGCACCGCGAAGCGCGCGAAGTTCGCTAAGAAAACCTTTTGAACTTCTTTGCGCTCTCCGCGTGCTTGGCGGTAAATAGGTTTTTTCTAA
>JAHDWC010000326.1 GCA_023382575.1 Anaerolineales bacterium | reverse complement strand
AACAAATACCTTCACCAAAATTCTGACCCTGGTGGGAACTGTGTTGATCTGGTTCCCGCTGTTGATGCCGTTCATCTTCGCGTTTGCTTCGCTGATGCTGGATGGGCGCTTCCGGCTTGATTACCTGATGCCGGCGGAACTCTTCCCGGTCGCTTTGTTGGGCGGCGGATTGCTGCTATGGGCGGCTTTGCGCGCCCACGCGCACATCAAATGGATCGGTTGGGGATTGGTCATCGCCATTGTGCTATTGTTCGGCGGGCAGGGAGTTGCCATCGTTACCGGGCTCGCTTCCGGCGAGACGGAGGCGACTCCGCTTTTATTCGGATTGGTGCTCGTCCCAATCCTGCTGTATGCCGTCATGCTGGGAGTGGTCGGCGCGGGCGGCATTCAAATGGCGCGTGAACTATTCAGGAAGCCCCAGTCTACAGCGGCACCGTAAAGAAGAACGAACTGCCCGCCCCAGCTTGACTCTCAAACCAGGTTTCACCGTCGTGCAGGTCGATGATGTGCTCGACGATTTTCAGTCCCAGCCCAAAGCCGAGGCGCGGATTATCTTTGTCTTCCAAGATCGTCTCAAACGCCTCAAAGACCTTTTCTTGATCTTCCTCTGCAATGCCGATGCCGGTATCGCGCACCTCGAACAGAATCCGATCTGCTTCACGCTCGACGCGTACAGTGATCGTGCCGCTGTCGGTAAATTTGACGGCGTTGTGGATGTAATTCAGCAAGGCTTGTGAAAGCCGCGTTGGGTCGCCTTCAATGGAGGGCAAATTGTTGGGGATGTCTTCCTCCAGACGCAAGTTGCCATGCTGGTCCACCAGCTGCCCAGCAATGAGCAGCACGCCTTCCATCAAGGCGTGGATATCCACCTCCTGCAAATCCAATTCCATCCTGCCGGTGACCGTTTCAGCATAGTCTTGAAAATCGTTGACCTGCCCCACTAATGGCAGGAGCGCGGCTTTGATATGCTCGATGGGCGAATCGGGGATGTCGATGTAATCCTCCAATTCCTCGATGCGATACAGGTCATTAACCTTCGTCTGCACGTCGGCAAGTCCCTTGCGCAGGGAACTCGACATGCGATACAGGAATTCATTTCCTCGGTCGGTCATTGTCCACTCCTATTTTGAAATCTTGCCCTGTTGGGCAGGTGTAAAACTATCCGGGATGGCGTCTGCGCCATCTGCGAATGCAGAACGAACTCCAGCGGCAACCGCTTTCCAGTAGGCTTTTGCGGCGGCGGGTTTATCTTCGCGGAAACGCTTCAACCAGTCCAGCAATTCCGGCGTGCGCAGTCCATCGCTCTCCCATTGTTCCAAATAGCCCATCACCATGTCGATGATGCGCTCACTTTCCCAGTAGACGATCTTGGGCGCTTCGCGTTCGTAGATCTCGCGCGCCAACTGAAATTGATGCGCCTTATAGTCTGCCTTCATGCCTTCGTAATGCGCGCGCAAGATCTCGTCGGTAATGGTCTCAGACCATTTGCGATGGAAGCGGCAAATACCGCTATTCTCGTTGAACAATTCGTAGGTCATGCGCTCGACGTTCTTACGTCCCAGCGCCTCCGGCAAAAGGAACTCAACGCCATAATGGACAAAATATTTCCCCATCATAGGCATGGGGCTGAGCATACCCGGCACCCAATACTGGTTTGGGACCATGCAGCCTTCATCGCCATGCCCGATGAACACGGCACGGTCGATGCTGCGGATGCCGTAACGTTTATCCAACTCGTGCGCCGCCACGCGGATGCCGCGCTGGAACACTTCCGCTTTGGGATTGAACAGGATGGCGCGCACCACGTCCATGGCGTAGTTCGCATTCTTCATGCTGTCGGCTACCACATCGAACTGAGACGCTTCATCCGCCCAATTGAAGCTCATCGCGTTTGCAGGAGGCAAGCCAAACTCTGACGGATCGATCAAGCCCGCATGCACCAGCTCCATGATCCACGCCAAGGTACCGCCGGTCTGAATGGAGTCAAACCCCATCGCGTCCACAAAGTCATTCAGCAGTTCTGCGGCGCGTTGGTCAAAGACGCCCACCTGCGGACCAAGGACATGATATGGCTCATAGTCCTTT
>JAHDWC010000325.1 GCA_023382575.1 Anaerolineales bacterium | reverse complement strand
GATCGTTCTGGATATGCACATTCCGCACATTTCAGGTGACAAGCTCTTCAAACAGATTCGGGAAGATCAACGCCTTGAGCATACCCGAGTCGTCGTCGCCACGGCTGATGCGCAAATGGGCGAAATGATGCGCGGCAAAGCCGACTTGGTCCTCATCAAGCCCATCTCTTTCACCCAGCTTCGCGACCTTACCTCACGCTTCAACCGCACGGTATAGCGTCATCCACATTAAGAATGACTACCGTTGCCTCCTGAAATTTGGGAGGTGACGGTAGTTTTGGATTAAGCACGAGATCGGAATATATGTCTGACATGTTTAAAAATCCGTCTATTGACTAGACAAATTCATAGCGATACAATCACGCGGATTCGAAGGTAAACATGCCCATCTACAAATTCCTTTGCCAACACAAAACCAATGACCCGCGCAACGAAAGCTATCTAAAAGGTGCTCACGCACTTGGGTTTCAGCCCCTGCAACGTATCATCGTGCAGGACCTCTACTTCGTTGAGGGCCAACTGTCGCAGGAAGAATTGCAGCAGTTGGCTCTCAAACTTTTAACGGACCCAGTCACCCAAACCGTTTCATGGGATGAATTACCCACGCCTCTCACCCCGCCCAAACCTGATTCGGTTATTCTCGAAGTCTCCCTTCGCCCCGGCGTGACAGACCCGGTAGCGAATGAAATTGTCCGCGCTGCGCATGAGCTTGGGTTTCAGTCCGTTCAACGCGCTGCCACAGGTCAGCGCTTTATTCTCACAGGCTTGGATGAATTTCAAATTCCGTTGCTTGCGAATCAATTACTAGCCAACAACGTCATCCAACATTGGAAGATCGGCAGCATTGAACCATCCTTCCCCGAGGAAGCCGAATCCAGCGGACACGTCGAAATCATTGCTATCCGCACCTTGAGCGATGACGAACTCCTCGCCCTCTCCAAAGACCGCCGCGCCGCGCTCGACCTCGCCGAGATGCAAGCCATCCGCACCTACTGCCAAAAAGAAAACCGCGACCTGACCGACGTCGAATTCGAAACCATCGCCCAAACGTGGAGTGAACATTGTGTCCATAAGACGTTCAAGGCGAAAATTACACTGGATGATGGAAAAGTCGTTGTCTCGCTTATCAAAACTTATTTGAAATCTGCAACAGATAAGATCAACGCCCCTTGGGTTATTTCTGCGTTCGTGGACAACGCAGGCATCATTGACTTTGATGACGAATTCGAAATTTCCTTCAAAGCCGAAACGCACAACCACCCATCCGCTATTGAACCCTTTGGCGGAGCGAACACAGGCGTCGGCGGAGTCATCCGCGATGTTCTCGGTGTTTCCGCAAAACCGATTGCCAATACCGATGTCCTGTGCTTCGGCAAACAAAACGTCTCCTTCGATGAACTGCCCGAAGGCGTGCTCCACCCCAAACGCATCATGAGCGGAGTTGTCGCAGGCGTGCAGGATTATGGCAACAAAATCGGCATTCCCACTGTCAACGGCGCTATTCTTTTCGATGAAGGCTATGCCGCCAATCCTTTGGTCTTCTGCGGATGTGTGGGCATCGCACCGAAGGGACTGCACCGCAAGACTCCGCAAGTCGGCGACCGAGTCATCGTCCTCGGCGGGCGCACAGGGCGCGATGGCTTGCGCGGCGCGACCTTCTCCTCCATGACGATGGACGCGCAGACAGGCGAAGTCGCTGGCGCATCTGTGCAGATCGGCGACCCCATTGTCGAAAAAGGGCTCATCGACGTCATCACCCGCGCCCGTGACCTGCGTCTCTACAATGACATCACCGATTGCGGCGCAGGCGGCTTGTCTTCTGCTGTCGGCGAGATGGCATCAAAGATTGGTTGCGATGTTGAACTCAAAAAAGTAAAACTCAAATACCCTGGTCTCGCCCCGTGGGAGATCTGGCTCTCCGAAGCGCAAGAACGCATGGTGCTTTCGGTTGCGCCTGAAAACATCCCCGCCCTGCAAGAACTCTGCGACACCTTCGACACCGAACTAACCGACATCGGCGAAGTCACAGGCAGTCATCGTCTCATCGTCCGCTACAACAGCAATCCCGTTGTGAATATGGATAAC
>JAHDWC010000324.1 GCA_023382575.1 Anaerolineales bacterium | reverse complement strand
ATCGCTCAGGGTCAAGTACCGACAAAACGGAACGCGCAGACATCAGCGAGACATCATGCTCGCCAGATCGTCCACCAAATAAAACCGCAACTCGAAGTTTCTTAGCCATTATCCGCGTTCCATTCTCCAACAAGTTCAACTTCCAATTCCAAACTCACACCAAACTTTTCCATTACCGTCTTTTGCACAAGGCGAATCAAATCATACACGTCCTGCGCCTGGGTCTCGCCGTGATTGATAAAGAAATTTCCGTGCAGCGTGCTGATCTCAGCGTTGCCGATGCGCGTCCCTTTCAAACCCGCGGCTTCGATCAAACGCCCCGCATGATCACCCTCAGGGTTCTTAAACATGGAACCCATGCTCGCACCGGGCGGCTGCGTGGCTTTTCGGCGTTCGCTGAATTGTTCGATTTTAACAGACACTTCCTCTTTGGTTGAATTTTTTAACTTCAACAATGCGCTTAACACGATTCCAGAAACCTCATGCCGCTTCAAAACACTCGTGCGATAGCCATATCCCATCTGCTCGAGCGGAAATGTTTCATGTCCATTCTTCGTCAGCAGTTCAGCCCAGATGAGATTGTGAGTCATATCTCCGCCAAACGCACCAGCATTGCCATAGACTGCGCCACCTACCGTGCCGGGAACGGTCGCTGACCATTCGAGTCCAGCCAGCCCTTTGGCTGCACAGCGTTTGGCAAGGTTTGCGATGACCACTCCCGCCTCACACCAGACTGTGGGCTGGTCCCCCACTTCAAAGCGGACTTCCTTCGCACGATTCAAAACCACAACCCCGCGAAAGCCTTTGTCACTGACCAACACATTCGAGCCGCCGCCGAGCATATAAAACGGTATCTCGTGTTCCCAGATCAACTGCATCGCATCTGCCAGTTCATCCGCAGATTTGACCGTCAACAAAACATCCGCCGTCCCGCCGATACGCGCAGAGGTATACGGCGCAAGAGAGATATTCTCCTGCACAGCACCGCCAAACTTCTGGCGCAACACATCCACAGCGGAAAGGGTTCTGGTCATCAACATCTCGACTTAAGATTTATGTTCTAAATGTTCGATCAGCTTCTTCAATGCCTGCGGCTGGACCTTCTCTTGCGGCGCGGCAGTTTTTATGACAGCATCCAAAGTGTTCTCGCGTTCATCCCTGGCATGGACGAGGATCATCTTCAATGGAGGCAGAGCGATCACCTCGGTCTGAGTTTGAAGCGTTTTTTGTCTCTCATCAGCCATGGCTCTCACCTCATAGTTCCTGTAAAAGAGCAGTGGTGATTTGGTCGGCGTCGCCAGCTGAAAGAACGATCACCACATCACCGGGGCGAAGGTTCTTCAATAAATCATCCTTCGTGTCGGTGATTGAACCGCTGTAACGCGCCGAAGCATGTGGCATGGCGCTGACCACTTCGGCGGAGGAGAAATTCTGTCTGGCTTCACGCGAAGCATAAATTTCGGTTACGAGCACTTCGTCTGCATCGGAAAAGGCGCGTGAGAACTCGTAATGCAGTGCTTGCGTACGAGAATACGTGTGCGGCTGCCAGACTGCCAAAATGCGCCGATTTGGGAAACGGGCTTTGGCACCTGCCAACGTGGCGCGGATCTCAGTGGGATGATGAGCGTAATCATCGATCAAGGTGATGCCATTGCGCTCACCCCGAATCTCAAAGCGACGACCCGTTCCTTCGAAGCGGCTCAACGCCTCCGCCGCCGCATGAAGCGGAAGCCCCAACGTTGCAATGATCGACAAGACAGCCAGCGCATTACGGACGTTATGTTCACCTGGCACTTGCAGCGAAACATGCAAGGCGGAAGCCGCGCCAATATTCGTCATCGCGGAGAAATCAAAACCGCCACGGTTATTTGGTCTGAGCATGCGCGCCTGCATCCACTGCGGGCTGTTGATGGTCATCTCACCTTGCACGCTGTAAGAGATGACGTTCAATCCTTTGCGGCGCGCATAAGGCAGCAAAGTGGCAGCGCCTTCATCTTCCGCCGAAGCGATCAATGTTCCATCGGGCGGGAGCAGATCGACAAAGTTTTGGAAGGCGGAATACATATCCTCGAAAGTCGGGTAACAATCAGGATGATCATGTTCCA
>JAHDWC010000323.1 GCA_023382575.1 Anaerolineales bacterium | reverse complement strand
CTGTCTTCTTCCTGGGGATGGGATTGGTCCCGAAGTCATCACCTCTGCGCGGGATGTTTTGCTTGCGCTTCCGCTTGAATGGGACTTCACCGATCATGGCATTGGCTTTGGCGAATATCAACGTTCAGGCTCCCCTTTGCCTGATTCAACGCTTCAAACCATTCGCCACGCGGACGCCGCTCTCTTCGGCGCAGTGACTACACCGCCGAACATCCCGAATTATTTCTCGCCCGTGGTGCGGATGCGCCAGTCGTTGGATCTCTACGCCAACCTGCGCCCGACGCGTTCCATCCCGCATTCATCTTCTCGCGCTGGCATAGACATGATTATCGTCCGCGAGAATACCGAAGGCTTGTACTCTGGCATTGAGCGCGTGGAAGAGGACGGGAATCGCGCGGTGACGGAACGAGTCATCACCCGCAAAGGCTCAGAGCGCATCATTCGCAAGGCGTTTGATCTGGCGCGTCAAACCGGACGCAAATCCGTTCATGTCGTTCACAAAGCCAATGTGCTTCGTCAAACCTGCGGACTGTTTCGCAGCGTGGCATTGGATGTGGCAAACGAATACCCCGATATCACGATGAATGAAATGCTGGTGGATACCTGCGCGATGGAACTCGTCCGCGCGCCGGAACAATTTGAAGTGATCGTCACGACGAATTTGTTTGGTGACATTCTCAGCGACGAAGCCTGTATGTTCGTCGGCGGATTGGGCATTGCCGCATCTGCCAACATCGGTGCGGATGCGGCGGTTTTCGAGCCGGTGCATGGCAGCGCGCCGCCTCTGGTCGGGATGGGGAAGGCGAATCCTATTGCAACCCTCCTTGCCGCTGTGATGATGTTGGAGTATCTCGACGAGCATGAACAGGCAGGGCGCTTGAGAAACTCGATTGAAACCTGTATCGCCCATGGACAGGTCACCCCTGATCTTGGCGGTGTTTTGACCACAACTGAAATGACGCAGGTCGTCATTGATAACTTATAAAAGAAAGGATGATTCCCATGCAAAGAATTGGCTTTTTATATACCCGTCTGCGGGCGGAAGAAAAATATCTTTTAGAGGAATTGGAAAAGCGCCCCAATGTGGAAATTGTCCGCATCAATGACGGCGACCATTTCTTCGATATTTCATCCGTCCCTGAAAGGGTAGATGTGCTCTTCGAGCGTTCGGTTTCGTATTCGCGCGGACTTTATATTTCCAAAATCTATGAGGCCAATGGCGTGACCGTTGTCAACAATCCGCAGGTGGCGGAACGCTGCGGCGATAAATACGTCACCAGCCAACTGCTTGTGCAGAACGGAATCCCAACCCCCAGAGTGCTGATGGCTTTCGACGAAGAATCCGCTTTGGCGGCGGTGGAGGCGGTTGGATATCCGGCTGTATTGAAGCCCATTGTCGGTTCGTGGGGGCGTCTGCTGGCGAAGGTGGATAATCGTCACATGGCGGAGGCGTTGATCGAACACAAAGCTACGCTGGGTGTCCATCATCAAGTTTTTTACATTCAGGAATATATCAACAAACCGGGGCGGGACATTCGCGCGTTTGTGGTGGGGGAGGAACCGATCGCCGCGATTTATCGCACATCTGAAAATTGGATCACGAACACGGCGCGCGGTGGGATCGCTTCGAATTGTCCGCTGACTCCGGAGTTGAGTGAACTCTGTCGGCAGACGGCGCGCGCCATTGGCGGCGGTTTGCTTGCCATCGATGTCTTTGAAACCGAGAGTGGATTCACTGTGAACGAGGTTAATCACACGATGGAGTTTCGCAACAGCATCACGACCACGGGCGTGAATATCCCAGCCTTGATGGTGGACTATGTTTTGGAGCAGGTCATGGAACGAGTGTAAGTTAACTGGGACGACGGGAAATTGGTCGGGCAAAACCATTGACTCATTTCGCATCGGTAGTAGAATTGCGCGAAATGTTTACGCTGTTTGCACTGCCTCGTACCCGTCGTACCAAGCCCACTTCCCGGAGAAGGTTGGGAGCTTTTCGTTTGGATGACGTGAACATGAGCATGTGCTGACAAACACACGCATAGGTCAACCAAAACAGCCCATCCTTCTCGGATGGGCTGTTTTTTATTTTCAACACAGACCTGACAGGTTTCCCAAACCTGTCAA
>JAHDWC010000322.1 GCA_023382575.1 Anaerolineales bacterium | reverse complement strand
GTCTGGCTGTTGCTTCATAAAGTAATGATAGTAATACTGATTCCGTTCAGGGACGTACGTCCATGCCTCGCCATCGAAGCAGGATTGCCAGTTGTTTGGCGGCGTATCCACCCAGACGTACCAATCCGCTTTGGGGTTGTCGCGGCTGGATTTTGACTCGATGAACCAGGGATGTTCGTCCGACGTGTGATTCAGCACCAGGTCCAGAATGACGCGCAAGTTGCGTTTATGCGCTTCACTGAGGAAACGTTTAAAGTCATCCAGTGTGCCATATTCCGGTGCGACATTGGTGTAATCGGAAATGTCGTAGCCGCAATCCCAATTGGGAGAGGGGAAATGCGGCGAAAGCCAAAGCGCATCCACGCCGAGGCTGACGAGATAATCAAGTTTGCTGATGATGCCGGGAAAATCGCCGATGCCGTCGCCGTTGCCATCGGCAAAGGAACGTGGATAGATTTGATAAAAGACAGCGGTCTGCCACCATTTGAGGGAGGTCATGTTGAGAGATTTCCTTGTGGATTTTTATTAGCTTTCCAATCTTCCGACGATCTTGACGCAATCATGTTTGAAAACTTCTTCGGCATGCGGCGCTTCGGGAAGTTCGCTGGTCAGGTCTTGACCGGGGAAGTGTAGGTTTTCGTGCAAGTCCAAACGCCATTTGGGGCAATCCGTCACATCGTAGACGATGCCATTGTAGGCGATGAATTTCCGTGTGCCGCGCTCGCCCGTGTTGCGCTTCAACTCGACGAGGGAGATAATTCTGTCTGGAAGGGTCATGCTTTGAACGTCAGTCCTTCCGGCAGATATTGCTTCAAGTATTCCAGCAGCGAATAGACGATCAGGGATGCGCCGAACATTTCAATCGACTCTTCGAAGCTGGCGACCATGGCATACGTGAAGTTTTTCTGCCCGAGGTTGGCGGCATAATATCCGCTGACCATTTCGCCGCCGATCACGCCGCCGATATAGATGGCCAGCGAGGCGAAGAACAGGATCTTGAACTTCGTTTCGAGATGCAGGAAGAACATCAGATACGCCAGCCCGAACACTGCTACGGCGATCAACCCAGGGACGACCCATGTAAAGTAGAAGATTCCGTCCGCGCCCAGGATGGCACGCATCGGCTTGATGAGCCGTTCATGTAAGACGGCGGCTTCATCAAAGGAAAGGAATAGAAAGACCAGAGCAAGACCCAGCCAATGAAAACGGAAGCGGTCTTTGAGTCCGCTTTTCCACGCGGCGATGACGAACAACAGCAAAGCCGGGATGAACAGCAGCAGCGCGTTGACGAAGGTCGTGATATTGCCTTCCGCGTCCATGAAAAAAGCCTGCATCAGCAGGTCTAGCAGGAACTCGTGCCATGAGCCGCGGATGTCGGCCACGCCGAAATATTTGATGCGCTGTCCCCAGATGCTCAGCGCGACCAACAGCCCTACCAGCGCGATCAGCGCGATGAGGATGCGTTGGGGATTGATTTTTATAATGGGTGGTTGATTTGTCATGAAAACCTTCGGGGTGGGATTATATCGTCTAATCGTGAGCAGAGTTTGGGTCCGTTCGAGGCGCGGACGTGGTTCGTGATTATAAAATGAAAAATCTCCCGATTCGCTGGGAGATTTTTTTCATGTCTATCCCTAAAGTTGCATGCCAATGTCGAAAACTGCGGCGTAGCCAGTCTCATTCTGTGTGACGTTCAACAATAACTGACTGCCTCCATTGTTGTAGATGTTGTCGCTTGTGTTACGGACGTTTCGCTCGCCTCGCTCAATGTAGGGAGTCTGCAAATAGACCTGATCGGTGAGTGCATCATCGAAGAAGAGTTGTGAGGTGAAGTCGTAGCTGTTCATGCGGATCTTGAAATGAATGTGAACCGCCCGTCCCGGATACCAACCCGGATAGATCGTGATGAACTTTGCCGCTCCGTTCGCATCCGTCATTTGATAGCCGCGCAGGAATTTCTTCCCGACTGCATTTTGCACATCCGAATAAGTGCCGTTCGCATCGCAGTGCCAGATGTCAACCTGTGCGCCTGACAGGATGGTGCATCCATTCGCGCCAATTTGCGAGACGTTAAAGGTCAGTTCGAGCGGCGCGCCTTGTACCATGGAACCATCCGCTGGGTCACTGCGGATAT
>JAHDWC010000321.1 GCA_023382575.1 Anaerolineales bacterium | reverse complement strand
AGCTTGCCAAACTTCTCATGTCCAACTGGTACTTCGAAGCGCACGTAGCCCACGCCGCCGCACTGCGGACAATTCGGGTCGCCCAAGGGTTTCACTTCGTGGGACGGCTCCGATAGGTTGACTGTATTTGCGCGCACCTTTGATAGGACAGTGCTGATGCCGGTCATTCGACCTCGGTGGGGAAAATCGTGTTTATGTTGTTTGTCATTCTGTACTCCAATTTCGTAGGTCTGTCCGCGACTTGCCTCAAACACAATGAGAGCGGGTGGGGATTCTTTTTTTGGGGTGGTGTGCAATTTGTCGAATAGGCTCAAAACCAGTCTGGCGTCTGGCTTATACGCCAGAGGGATGTGTAAGGGGTGCTTGGCGTATTCGGCTGATGCCGTTACTCATAATGCCTCCCGTATGCGGGATACGAACTCTATTTTCAAAAGTAAAACGCCAGATGTATGGGTATTTGCCCTCATAATTCGAGACGGTTTTGCGTGTTTGGTTTTGCATTGGCGTATACGCCACAGCAGACCGTGTTACACGCCATTAGGCGAACAGATTTTCGATAAAGGCATCCACGCCAACCTCCACGTTGACAAGTGCCCTGCTGTACTTGCGGATAAAAACGGCGATGTCCGCTGTGCGCTGGGCGGATGGTTCGCTGGAGAGATCGCCGTCATACAATTCCGCGAGTTCCACGTCCATCTGGATCAGCACGGGGCATAACTTGCACACATCTTCGAGGACACGGTTGTAGTCCAGTCCTTCCAGGTTGATGTCGAAATTCATTTCCGTGGCGGCGGTCAACTGCACGTGCATCAGACCGCGTTCGTCGAGCGAGATGGATACGATCGGTTTCTTCATGGGTTATGTTCCTTTCGGGATGTTGGTGTCTTGTCATCGTCAAGGTCGCCAAACAAACGGCGATACAGTTCGCGCTTGTAGATTGGCTGCAAATCGTGGAAGTTGAGTTTGTAGATTCCAGCCTCCAGACTCTCGCCAGAATCCATGTCCGCCATGTCCGCATCAAACAATGCCCGCAGCGCGTATGGGGTGAGTTTTGCAAGGCGGTTGAAATCACCGCCCGCTCCGGCGCTGACGTTCTCACACAGGCGCTTGATCGCCAGTCCGACCGGGTCGGAAACTTTGGAACCTGCGGGGGAATATGCATACAGCAGCCAGGAAACAAAACCGCCCGACAGGTCTGAAATGCTTCGCCCAAATTTCTTGTTGGTTTTCAGCAGGTTTCCCTTGCCGCCAGGGTTGACCGAATTGTTACTCGTCAAAAAATCAAAATCCCAAAAAGCCATGTTCCCCATCCCCCCGCTCTTAGTCATCGTTGGTGTGGTTTCGATTTCGGCTTCTGCTGACGGTTGGGGATTAAGAGTTAAGGGTTTTAGAGTTTGAGAGTTGGTTTTAAGAGTTAAAGAGCTTTTAACTGTGCAAGTCGCGCCATGATGGTGTGCAAGCAGCGCCACGACGATACTGAAAGTAGCGCCAAGATAGTCTGCAAACGGCGCCACGACGATACTGAAAGTCGCGCCACGATGGTCTGCAAGTCGCGCCATGCCGATTGTGAAAGTAGCGCCACGACCCACAGTCAATCCTTCGATGTTGTTTGTCAATGCCGCCTCCAGAATTTCGTGAGGCAGGTCTTCGATCAACACCTCAAACGTGCGTGACGACTTGGCGAAATCTTCGTTCTTTGGTCCAGCCACTTCCCGCATGAAGACGCGCAAGACGGGATTCTTGAACATGCCAGGTTCACTGTGTTGCACACCATTTTTCTCGTTGAACCACTCCCAGATGGTCTTGGGGCGCGACATCCCCAGCCAACCTGCGACTTCGGAATATCCGCCCTTAACCATCACTCGATTGCGCGTCTCCCCGCTTTCAGGGTTGATATAGCACATATCGCGCAGAAGGGTCAGCATCCAGCCCGGACCCGCATCCAGATGCGGCAAGACATGCTCGATGAAAAAGAGCGAGATCACGATCAGGTCGTTCTGCGGCATGATGTGGGATTGGAGAGCGGAGGCGAGACTATCCAGCAACCCGTCCGCCAGCTGATCCTTGAACAGATCGCGCAGCAAGACACGAACGCTCAGCGCCTGATCGTTCTCGCTCGGCTGTGCATCAAGCGGGATCAACTCCTCCAGCGGCGCAATTATCGCCGCGCGCAACACGCCTTCTGCCCCGCCATGTTCCTCGATGTGTACTGCGATCCATTTGCGCAAGGAACTCGTGTCCACTGGGG
>JAHDWC010000320.1 GCA_023382575.1 Anaerolineales bacterium | reverse complement strand
ACTAGATTTAATAACACAATATCAGTAGACTGATGTAGTATATATGATTTATCCAACTGTTCAGCAACAATATCTGGCTGGTGACTAGTACGAAGTATGGTGAGGTAATAATCTAGATTGGGTATCCATGTTGCGATAAACTGCACTAATTGTGTTTGTAAAGAGCTTGATGATTTTAGCAATAGCAACGGATAATAAGTAAAAGATAAAAATAACGCAATCGCAGAAGAATGAACAATTTTTTGAAGATGTTCTTCGAGAGTGGAAAAATTACTGTTTGCAAAATAATGCGGCAGGTGATAATGGATTGGAAAAGGTTGATATCCTCCTCCTCCTCCTGTCCAACAGGCACGTGAGGTATAAATTCTCAAAGCCGTCTTTCCACCGCCAGGGGGCGAGAAAATCATTGCAGGTGTTTCTCCCCATGTAGCGGAAAAGGCATCATGTCCAATTAAATAGCGATTGAGATAGGGGTCACGCGAGGCCTCATCATGTTCAAAAGGGTCGAAATGAAACTCAAAGTGGTTGAGCCAAAGTTTATCCATACGCCCGTATTTCTTTGCTCCTAGTATTGTCTACACAGCAAACACCGCAATTATGTTACACATAAGTTATTTGTGCATCTCAAGATTCCCACAACTATCCATCAACAATCTTACAAATGTCTCACATCGCATTTTCTAGGCGTATTTGCCCTTTTCCTCGTTCACTGACAATATAAATAGGGGTAACGCCGTTACGCGAATCCCATTCTATTTCCTTGCGCAGACGATATAAGGCGGTATCCAGTGGACCTTCCCAGGTAGCAACATCCTCCCAGCCTGTATCTTCATTATTACGGGGTTCGTGGCTCAATCCTTTGTGGGCGCGATAATAGAGTTCGGATTTTGTACAGGGACGATGGCGATTCTCGTAAAGATAGCGCAAGAGTTTGTACCCGATCCCGGCAACAGATGCCTCCCTCCACCCGATGAACACACGCCCAGCTTCAAGGTCCAAACGAAGATGCGGTGGGGATTGGCGATAAGCATCCAGCCACTCCGATTGGCTTAGCGGCTTCCCCTTCTCAAGATATGCTTCAAGTATTGGATGGGTCAACTCCAGCCATCCGCGTGGTGAAGGTCCTGCAAACTTGTTTAACCATTTCACCCATTCAGAATCTCTACAAAAACGAGAAAGTGTTAGATCATCCCGTTTTGTTGCAAGGGCAATACGTTTTTCGGTCAGACGTGTCAATTCCTCCTCGTTCCACTTGAGTTGATGGGTGCTGAAGCGTCGGGTTAGAACTCCTCGAGCTTTTAGAAGACTTTGCTCCAATTTGCTGGAAACAACAATTTTGAAGATAAATGTATCCTCCTCAAAAAGATCAAGCGTAGAAAGGAAATTAACTAGAAATTTCTCCAGTGTTTCAGGCGAGATGCGAAAAAGGGTATCCAATCCATCCAGAAAGACCCAAACTCCTTCCATCTCATGAGCTTTAATCGCACTGGTTAGATGAGAAAGAATTGAAGATGGCAAGGAATTTCGTGGAAAAACCTCACGTGGCGGCTCGGTCAGGAGGCGCGTGACAGTTGCGAGCCCTTCTGTGCTTGCCCCGTCAGCGAGGCGGCTGAGATGATACTGACGATCACCGTGCAAAAATGCCTGCACAAACCAATGCATAAAATCTCTTGCCCAAACAGGAGCGTTTGTGTATGTAGCAGGTTCACAGACAACCAATTGCAGAAAGGAGAATGACAGAGAGTTCATCGCCTGCGAGATGAACAACTCCGCCGCCTGACCATCGGGGGAAATACCTTCAGGAACGGCAGGTCGCCAGGAGACAGCAAGCAGTTTTGGTGCTCTTTGCGAGGCATAATTTTTTAGATAGAATTCAAGGGCGGATTTACCTGATCCTTCTTCACCCATGACCAAAATTGAACGCGGCTCGATCATCTTACCGAACAAGCGCGGTGGAATGTATGCTGGTACCAGCCAAGCAACTTCTGTTTCGGCACGGAGCGAAATAAAGTAGCGGGAGAGGTCAGGAGGGGATATCATGCTGATTTAAGTATAGTCTCTAAATCTTCAACATACAAATACTCCTCGAGTGTTCCATCTTTCTTTTTTCGGTTTTCGCAATGGTACTGTAACAGACGGTTGCCGAGGATTAACATACTGGCGAGGGAGTTGTGGGAGGCGGAGAAGAGTTTTTCAGTTGTATTTTCTTCGGTTTCAAAGTAACCAAAAGCGGTATCAGAACCAAACAGGGAAC
>JAHDWC010000319.1 GCA_023382575.1 Anaerolineales bacterium | reverse complement strand
TAAACCAGTACCTGTCGTGAAATTTTTCCAGTTTTTTCCATCAAAACGGGAAATTCCCTTGTCTGTTCCAAACCATATAGCGCCATCATTTGCTGTAATAACACAACAAGCCGAATCACCAGCCAAGCCGTCTTTCGTGGTGTAATTCACCCAACTGCCATTATAGAAACTGAAAACTCCATACTTTTCCGTTGCAAACCACATTGTTCCATCAAGAGAAATTGCGACATCAAAAGTATAAGTTTGGGTTAACTTCTCAGTTGTAGGGAAAACCATCCATTCGTTTCTATCGTAAAGATTTAATCTTGGGCGCCCCCCACCACTCACACTAAAAAGCAATGAGTTATTTGGAAGTATCTCAATGTGCCCAGCCCAATTTGCAGATAATCCATCCTGTACAGTATAGGTTGTCCACTGATTCTCCTTGAATCGCAATATGCCATATTCCTCATTTCCGAGCCATAGCGAACCATCGGGAGCAATGATGCTGGAGCGTACATCATTACTCTTCAATCCATTTTCCACAGTATATTGTTTCCAAGTTGTTCCATCAAAATGCGTAACGCCACAACAGAACGATGTGAACCAAATCGTACCATCTGGGCTTGCAGCAATGGATGAAATCTCATCAAAGGGTAATCCGCTATTCTGAGATGTGTAATGCAACCATCTCTTTCCATCAAAACGATAAGCCCCTGTGCCAATAGAGATTGCTCCACCGGTAGTTCCAAACCAAAGAGAACCATCAGCGGAAACTACAATCGAGGAAATATATACAGGTCCTTTTTGCTCAGCCCATTCTGGAACAGTGTAGATAGTCCAGTTTCCTATTCGCTTGGTTTCCATTTGGAGAATTGCTCCCTGTTGCTTTGGAGAACAAGCGAACAAGAAAATTATCGCACACAGAGTAATCTTCAATATCTTCATAACATCCTTTTCCTTGATAGACATTCACTTCTCATCCAAACAAATGATTCGCCAACGGAATGACATTGGTCAACGCCTCTTCGTAGGGATGCACACTCTTTATCACTCGAATCGCTTCCTTCACCAACTCGCGCTTGCAATTGACTTCCATTTTATACTCCGCCACTTCGCTGATCTCGCCGACCTTCCCCTCGAAAGGATTCGCTCCCTCCATCGGGCGAAAAAATCCGCGCACGGGAGTCAATGCAACGCAGTGATCGTAATTTCCAATCACGCCTACGCCGATCTCTGAAAGCGCGTCGGCGAGTTTCATCGCGTGATCCTGCGGGATAAAAATTTCGAGCTTTACATCGGTGAAGTTTTGCATGATTGCCTCACATTTCGTCCATAACCTTGTTCAGCCAAAACCTTCCCATCCTCAAATGCAGTTTTACCACGCAGTACCACTTTCATCACCTTGCCTTTGACTGTCCACCCCTCGAACGGAGTCCAGCCACAGCGTGTGAATTGATTCTCCGCTTTGATCTCGTATTCGGCGGACTCGTCCACTTCGATCCATGTTTCGGGTTGCTCGGGGATGTTGAAAATTTTGCGCGGGTTCGTGACCGATTTCTGAATAATATCTTCTATATTCAATCGCTTTTCACTTACAGCCGTGAGCAATAAAGGAAGCAAAGTTTCCAGCCCAGGGAATCCCGGCGGAGGATTCTCGGAGTCTTTTTCTTCAAGGGTGTGAGGGGCGTGGTCGGTGGCGAAGCAGTCAATCACGTCCATGTTTTGCCAGAGGGCGTCCACGTCTTCTTGAGTTGCAAGCCTTGGTCTTACTTCATCGCGTCCCTCTTTCTTCTTTCCTCTTTCTTCGTCAGTTAGTTGCGAAACCATGAACAGGTGATGCGGACAAACTTCGCAAGTCACTTTGATACCCTTTTCTTTGGCGGCTTTGATGAGCAGGATTTCTTCTTTCAATGAAACGTGCGCGATGTGAATGGGACGGTCGTAGATGGCGGCGAATAAAATCCCTGCCGCCATGGTGCGGGATTCGGAGTGCAGGACGATGGGAAAATCTTTGGGGAATTTCTCAAAGTGCGGCATCCACAAGGTCATGTCGTCGAGGCGGAGTTCGCCGAAGGTGGAGTCGAGATACATCTTCAAGCCTGCGGCTCGTAGGGGCAGGCCTTTGTGTCTGTCCCAATCTGCATTATCTGGTCCCGCGCCGAGGAATTGAGCGTAGTCGCAACGCGCTTTACCTTTGGCGGCATCGAGCGCAAGATTCAGAGTCGCTTCGTCGAAGATCGGCGGCTTGGTGTTGGGCATGGCGAGGATCATCGTCACGCCGCCCG
>JAHDWC010000318.1 GCA_023382575.1 Anaerolineales bacterium | reverse complement strand
CTGTGATCATCCAGATCTCTTGGGATTGTACATCGATCATAATCTTGTCTCCTTGTTTTGTGTCTGACCGTAGTCCGTGGACGACATCATCCGCGGTCTATCGTCTATTGTCCATAATAGGCGTTCGCGCCATGTTTTCTCAGATAGTGCTTGTCTAATAATTCTTGTTGCATTGGTGAGATGCCTGGAGTGAGCTGCATGGCGTGGAAGTTCATGAATGCAACCTCCTCCATGACGACGGCATTATGAACAGCGTCCATGGCATCTTTACCCCATGCAAAGGGTCCGTGGCTGTACACTACTACGCCGGGAATGGCATCTGGATTTTTATCTTTGAAGGTCTCTATGATGACAGTCCCTGTCTCTTTTTCGTACTCACCTTGGATTTCAGCAGTTGTCATCTTGCGCGTGCATGGGATTTCCCCGTAGAAATAATCGCCTTGGGTTGTACCAAGCGCCATGATGCCGCGTCCTGCCTGAGCAAAGGTGGTTGCCCAACGGCTGTGAGTGTGGACTACGCCGCCGATGTTGGGAAATGCCTTGTACAGTTCGAGATGCGTCGGAGTGTCGGAAGATGGTTTCAGTTTCCCTTCCACGATCTTTCCGGTTTCAAGGCTTACGACCACCATGTCCTCTGCCTTCATGACCTCATAGGCAACGCCAGATGGTTTGATGACCATCAGCCCTTGATCGCGGTCAATGCCAGATACATTCCCCCAGGTGAACGTGACCAGTCCATGCTTGGGAAGCAAAAGATTGGCTTGAAAAACTTGTTCTTTTAATGACTCCAACATATCTTTACCTTAAACCTTCAACTGCGGTTCTTTCGATGACAAGCCCTTTTTTGTAGCGTTCCATAAATGCTGTAAACCCATCGACATCTTTCTTGTCGGGGGCGAGGGTGATGCTGTTCTGTCCGGCAAAGACCCGTTCGGAGAGATAGGCTTCGAGCGGCTCATTCGCGGACTTATTCACCATGTAGGATGCGAGCAACGCGATTCCCCATGCGCCGCCTTCCCCGGCGGTTTCCATCACAGAAACAGGGACATTCATCGCCGCAGCCATGATGCGTTGACCAACTTCCTTTGTTTTGAAGAAGCCGCCATGTCCGAGAAGCTGATCCAGCTTTACTTTCTCTTGTTCAAATAATATATTCATACCGATCTTCAATGCGCCCAGCGAGGAGAATAAATGCACACGCATGAAGTTCGACAGATTGAAGCGGCTCTCTGGTGTGCGGACGAACAGCGGACGTCCTTCTTCCAGATGCGTGATGTGTTCGCCTGAAACGTAGTTATAGGCAAGCAATCCGCCGCCATCGGCATCTCCGGTGAGAGCTTTTCGATACAAGGCTTCATATAAAGTGGATTCGCTGACGTCCATGCCAAGCGTTTGCGTGAACTCTTGGAAAATATCCACCCACGCATTGAGGTCAGATGTGCAGTTGTTGCTGTGGACCATCGCCACAGGTTTTCCCGTGGGAGTGGTGACCATATCGATCTCTGGGTACAACTTTGAGAGCGCTTCTTCCAGCACGATCATGGCGAAGACGGATGTTCCAGCTGAGACGTTCCCAGTGCGGGATGCGACGCTATTGGTGGCGACCATGCCTGTGCCCGCATCGCCCTCAGGCGGACAGAATGGAATCCCTGCCTGTAGTTGACCTGTCGGGTCGAGCAGGGCTGCGCCTTCTGCCGTCAATGTGCCTGCGACATCGCCTGCAACTAGAACCTTGGGCAGAATATCCTGCAACGTCCACGCGATATTTTCTGCTTTGAGCAGATCATTGAATTGCTTGACCATGCGCTGGTCGTAGTCATTGGATTTGCTGTCGATGGGGAACATGCCCGAGGCTTCGCCCACGCCGAGTACTTTTTGCCCTGTCAACTTCCAATGGACATAGCCCGCCAACGTCGTCAGATGGCTGATGTCTTTGACATGAGCTTCCTTGTTCAGAATTGCCTGATAAAGATGAGCAATGCTCCAGCGTTGCGGAATATTGAATTGAAATAGTTCGGTGAGTTTTTCAGATGCCTGCCCCGTGATGGTATTCCGCCAGGTGCGGAAGGGGACAAGTTGTTTGCCGTCTTTATCGAATGCCATGTAGCCGTGCATCATGGCGCTGAAGCCGAGGGCACCGATGGTTTTTAGTTGCACATCGTATTTCTTTGAGACCTCTCTACTGAGGTTTTTATAGCTTTCCTGCAAACCTTTCCACACATCTTCAAGGCTATACGTCCAGACGCCATGCTCGTATTGATTCTCCCACTCATGACTCCCTGAGGCGATGGGGGCATGGTCTTC
>JAHDWC010000317.1 GCA_023382575.1 Anaerolineales bacterium | reverse complement strand
AGTTGATGCCTGCATCCAGAGCTTGATGAATGATGCGGATGGATTCGTCTTCGGTTTGCCTGCCGCCGAAGTTCATACAGCCCAAACAAAGCTGGCTGACCTTTATGCCCGTGCGACCAAAATTCACATAGTTCATGGCTCTTCCCTTCTGGCTGATATCGTCCGCTACAGTCAACGTTTTATAACACGATTATCGAGAACAAAAAACGGTCTCTGAGAACCGTTTCAGAGACCGTTCACTTTATTTCCTTTTGAGATGATACGGCAAGAGGACTGGGTCGAGCCGTTCAGGGTAGCCATCCATTTGGTAGGCGATGAGGTAGCCGTGATGTTCGTCCACGGAGAAAGGCCATGGCGAGACGTTGATCTCACCGTTTTCGATGTGATACTCGACTGTGACTTCTTGATCGCCGTCATTGCGCGGGAAGATGGACAGGCTGCCAGAGGCGGGCGCATCGAAACAAAGCTCGAAGGAGAGATGATCCAACAGGTCAGTGATGCGATCCATCCGGTCGAAGAGGAGGCGCGAGAGGTTGTGCCGCTTTAGATGGTCAGTGACGCCCTGGTCGAACTCGGCGTGTAATGCTTTGCGGATGTCGCTGGTCCCATAGCCGGCGAGACGCCGAATGTGATATTTGATGATGGCATCTGCGACGGCATCGGAGCTATCCATATGGAAGCCATGCCTTGCAATGTCCTGCCACTCTTCGTCGCGCATCCCACCGATGGGGGTGTTGTCGAGGTAGCCGTAGCCGCGGTCGTGCAGACCCATGCCGAGGATCATGGATTCGCGTTCGATGGGCGGCGCATCGAACTGGTCATTGCCCCAGAACATGGCGAGTGTGCCGACTAATTTGAGATGCTCCGATTGTGGGGTGATGATCTGCCTGCTTTTTGACTTGAACATGGTGTCTCCTATTAAATTAACGGTAAATAAAGGAGCGATAATTTTACCTGCGGCGGATAATCTGACTGTAGCCCATTTTTCCCAGCCGATACAAAAATTTGCTTTGAACAAATTTTTATCAGACCAAACCTAGGTTTTGAGCAAGGGGTAGGTGAGTTGGCTTTGTGTGTAGAAAAATGGTGATATGAAAACGGTCTCGTGGACTTCACATCCCGAGGCCGTTTTTGTATCTTGCTTTACAGATTATCGATCACACGTTGTAACTTCGCTTGTACATCCTTTGCGACAGTTTCCAGAGCGGGATTCTCCACCTGAGACATCGCCACCAGCGGATCGACTGCCGCAACCTCCGTTTTGCCGTCTCCTACATCTTGCACAATGACATTGCATGGCAAGTAGATGCCGATGTGCGACTCCGCTTGTAACGCTTTGTAGGCGAACGGCGGATTGCACGCTCCCAGGATCTTATATGGTCGAATATCTACATCCAATTTCTTTTTCATCGTCCCCGCCATATCGATCTCGGTCAGGATCCCAAACCCTTCCTTTTTGAGTTCTTCTGTGACCTTTGCGATCGCGTCCTCAAAAGACAGCCCCACAGTTTTATTGAAATAGTATTTAGACATTTTGTCCTCCGCTTATTATTATATAAGGATTAGGACAAAACGGTCTTGTGGATGTTGCGTTTCGAGACCGTTTTATAATATCAACATGATACAGATCAATACTGAAAGACTTGCCCTTCGGCAATTTGACTTGAGTGACGCAGATTTTATTCTTGCGTTATTGAATGAACCATCGTTCATTCAAAACATCGGTGACCGCGGCGTGCGGACTCTCGCCGATGCGGAGAAATATCTCGAGAATGGACCGATCCCCAGTTATGCCAGGAATGGTTTTGGTTTGTTGGCAGTCACATTGACTGAAACGGGCGAGACCATTGGCATGTGCGGATTGATCAAACGTGATGCCTTGGAGGATGTGGATATCGGCTATGCCTTTTTACCGAAGTTCTGGTCGAAGGGATATGCGATTGAGGCAGCTCAAGGCGTGATGAAATTTGCCAAAGAGGTGCTGGGATTGAAACGCATCGTCGCCATCGTGGACCCCGCCAATGACGATTCGATCCGCGTGCTGGAGAAGCTGGGCATGAAATTCGAGAAGTTGATGAAGTTGTATGAGGATGATATTGATTTGAAGTTGTTTGGGATCAACTTTTAAAAGAACGGTCTCGTGGACGTGATGTCCCGAGACCGTTTCTACTTAATACCACTGAAATATCCAATAATTAATCTTCCTTTATCATCTTGATAATATTTTCACTCATTTCTTTTGGATTTATATCTAATTGGCATAGAAACTCTTGAGTTTTTTCTTTGGTATCCAAGATTCCAAGAAGAATATGTTCGGGGGAGATTGAATATTGCTTTCTTAATTTGATTGCTTTTTCGATAGCATTTTTAAATACCTTTTCAGTTTCAGGAGATACTTGAGCGATGCCA
>JAHDWC010000316.1 GCA_023382575.1 Anaerolineales bacterium | reverse complement strand
AGGTGCAGGCAGGACAGGCTGGCTGGACGGCTTCGCCGTCCCCGCCCCAGCGCAGGTATCCCCTTCGGGGACGATGTCGCAAACCGTTAGCCCGCCCTTTTTCAAGACGATGATTATGAATAGTTACTTTACTTCAAACCGCATTCTCATATCAAAGACTACTTTGTTAGCTAGTGGCTCTGTTGTCCTTGGAATTATGATTGGCGTACTTGCCTATCTTCTCAGTGTTCATATTTACTATATCTTCGTGTATCCTCTCGTTGTTGGAGGGGTAACATTGATCGTCTATTACAAATGGCTACAATTTGTCAAAATACGCCATTCCGTACTAATGACTTCGATAGGATTGATAACAGGAATTATCGTTGCAATGACCTTTTATGTTTCGCCTTATGTAATTGGTCGCAATGAATTTATCATTGATTTACAGAAACGTCACAGCTTCATTGATGCACAAACAGCTTCGTTTATTTACGACAAGGTACTTAGCAATGCAACAGGTTCAAATGGCTTTGTCGGGTATATGAAATCTCGGGCACAGGTATCTCCTTGGACTGATTGGATATGGGCTTATTGGCTTTCGGAAGTTGTGCTTATCTCCACTCCCGTCACATGGATAGGTTATAAATTTGGTAAACAAAGGTCTTATGAGGTGCAAAAATAAAACGAGTCTGACAAATCAAAAGCGGGCTAACACAGCGTGCACCCCGTCTCCGCTGCGCTACGTGGGGCGAACTGCCTGACCCTCGGACGAACGCCGAGGACAGGCGCTGGGGACTGCCGCCTTCGGCGGCGTGCGCACATCCCAAGCAGTTTCACACGCCTTAGCCTTTTTCCCTGGACGATCATCCAGGACAGGCTGGTTGGACGGCTTCGCCGTCCCTGCCCCAGCGCAGGTATCCCCTTCGGGGACGATGGCGCAAACCGTTAGGCACTTCAGCAACAGGAATCGATAACGCATGAAATCCCTTTCAATAGTTGCTTCATTAGTCATTGTCTTTGGCTGTGGCATTATAAATACAATTTTTGATCTTCCTGAACGTTATATTGAACGTGACGTAAAAGCAGAAGAAATGGTTGGTACATGGAACATAACTCCCGACAGTGAAGTTGATGTCAATAATTTTATAAAAAGATTTCCAGATTGGAGTGGGTTCGCTCCGTGGAAAACCTTTACACTCAACAGCGATGGCAGTTGCAGCGTAGAACTTGATACTGCCTGGCTCGGCGATTCCTATTCAAAAGATGTAGCCGTAGTCAAAACAACTTCGTGTAATTGGAATTTGGCTGAAAAAGAAAATTTGAGTAATAAAATATCCCCTGTCCTTGAATTAGGTTTCGACTATCCTGACAGCAATGGATTAATGACGTCGCTTTATATTTATGAAGAAAATAGCAAGTTGATTCTTTGGGGTTTTATTGGAGACCCCGATGATTTTCGTCCGCAAGATTTTGTTAAAGTGGAACAATGAAACTTCCAAGCTTTTCGCGTCCGCAAAGCCGCTGCCCAACACGGCGTGCACCTGACGTGTGGGAGTCTGCGCGATTTACAGGCATTTTTCTGGCTTCGAGTTTTCCCTGCTCCCAAGCAGAGTCCACGCCCGCCCACACGCAGGTAACGCAAACCGTTAGGCGCTGGCGCGATAAATTGATACAGTTCGATTAAGAAAGACGGGAAGGAAAATTGAAAATCATTCAATACGTTTTGTCGACGCTCCTTCTTTTGTCAGTAACGACCGCCTGTCAATCAACCTTGAAAGAATTTCAGCCAAAGAATGACAGCCTTTTCAAAATTACATTTTCCTATCCTGCAAGTTGGAATTGGTACGAAGATATACCTTTTGATGAGCCACCCTTAGATGTAGAATTGCCTCCCTCAGAACGATTTGTGGTGGAGAATGGATCGTTGGAAGAAGGTTCAATTTTTATACAGGTATATCTCACACCAGAACCACATACTGAAGCGAGAGAGTGGATCGACGAATTTTCTTCGAGCGATTCACCATTTGCTGTACTAGACGATAACACTCTCCAAATTGACGGATATGAAGCAAGGTGGCTTACTTTGTCGAGCGTAGCTTGGTCAGCTCAGGGCAATCTAGATGTTCAAGATGAACTTGTTTACCTTTTTACAGAGGACCGCTATTACACAATTGAATTGTCGCTGTTAGAATCTGAATTAGACAGGCGCATCCACAACGAATTCGAAGAATTAGTACAAAGTATAAGGGTTTTGCCGTAGATGGACAAAAGTATGTTCCAATTCTTAATCGTTGCAACTCCGCAATTTAGAGCGCGCCTAACAAAGCGTGCACCCCGTCTCCGCTTCGCTGCGCGGGGCGAACTGCCTGACCCTCGGACGAACGCCGAGGACAGGCGCTGGGGACTGCCGCCCTTGAGGGCGGCGTGCGC
>JAHDWC010000315.1 GCA_023382575.1 Anaerolineales bacterium | reverse complement strand
GTGAGATAGAGTGGATGAAACCCCATGAAATTTTTGACATTGGTGAAGCAGAATAGACCGTATTCCCAGCCGTCAGCGGTCTTTTGCGTTCGCGCATAAACAGCCATATCGTCTTGATCCAAGTCCCTCCACTCAAACCACATCTCAGGATAGGGCGGCGCCAGATTGGGGAGTTCGTAGTACTTGATTTCTTTTGGCAGCGATGGGTGTATGTTGTCAAGCAGGAATTTCTTTGCTCCGCTGATGGAAATGTTAAAGAATGGATCTAATGGATTTCCTGTCAGTTTTTTGTTTTCATTTAAGTATGTAAGCGCTTGATCAAAGAACATTGATTTCATGGCAATTCTCCTGGATTGAATAAAAAAGCAGAGAGTCCTTGTGAGACTCTCTGCTAGGTCTGCTATCTACGATGTTTGCGCGGTGGTGAAATCACAACTGCGTTCCCCAAGAGGGAATGCTGAATGGCCTTCCCGAATTCATATACCAATTTATAAAATCAACACAGCGTAAGTCCGCTGTGGAACTCTGCGAATTTATCGAACTCACAAACTTCCACAGGGGACATACAAAAAGGGAGGGCAGATTGCCCTCCCAGCGTTCATTAGCGGCGGCGGTTCTTCTTCGTGGGTGCTGCCACGAAACCGCCAAACAAATCGAACTGCACCAGGGCAGCTCCAAAATCAAACAGGGCTTGCTTGATCTCGATCTCCCTGCCTAGATCATCCAGACCCTCCACAGACAGAATGTCATTCTGTCCCGCGAAGCGCACAACAA
Source organism: Anaerolineales bacterium (assembly GCA_023382575.1). GTDB lineage: Bacteria > Chloroflexota > Anaerolineae > Anaerolineales > Villigracilaceae > Villigracilis. The sequence goes on along the minus strand of JAHDWC010000315.1, from coordinate 1,651 downwards.
TGCCGGGATCGGCAAGCATGGCTCGCATGGCGGACAGGGCTTTTCGCATCTCGCCCGCAGTGTCTCTTTTTTGAGCGATCAGTTCACGGGCTGATACAGGTGTTGGTACGAGCGGAACCTGAACATCCTTGTTCAAGGAAGCATCAAGATTTGATACTTTCTCCTGGAGTTCAAGAAATCTTTGATCGTGATCCCAGGGACGGTTCATCTCGGTCACTGCGGCTTGGATCTTTGCCTCTGCGACGCAAACACGATCCTTTGCGTCCTCCAACGTGTTCTCAAGTGAATTCAGGCGGATATCCATACTGCGCGATACTCCCACTTCCGTCTCGGCAGACACCAACAAGATTTCGTTCCCAACCCTGAAAAACAATTGCGGGATGGGCTGGTTTTCATCGTTCATAGTCGAGACAGTCACGTTGATGACAAAGCCACGATACGAACCAATCTCAATGAAGGTCTCACTGCGTCCCCTGCCCGCCAAGCGCATGGCGGCATGAGCTGCCAGCAGGCGTACTTTCCTGCCTGCGGCTTCGCGGTCAGTCTCGACTTCCAGAATGTCCGCATCAATGGATGGTTTCAACTGGATCAAAAACTTTTCCGATGTGTGTACGTCGCGTTGCTGAATAGCTTCCAGATAGACGTTGATACTTTTTTCAGCGTCCGCCTTTTTGAGTTCGATGCCGCGAATACTGCCGCGCACACCGGACTGCGAGGATTGCCATGAGGCGCGGATCGCACTCAGGCGGGCAAGTTCCGCGTCCATGACGATCTTCTGCATGATCAGCGGATTGCCGGAGGCAAGCGCCTTGATCTCGGAGAAGGTCAGGACTGTGTTATCCACATCGTCCACCTCGCGGTTTGTGACTTGACCGCGCGCGATCTGGGCGATGAAGCCTGCCTTGTTTTCGAGCAACTGCCACACATACGCATCAAAACTTCCTTCGGTGACATGCACGAATTGAAAGACCTGCGGGAACAGGTTGCCCTGCCGCAAAACTCTTCCTACCTGTTGCTCGATGTCACCGGGACGCCAGGGCGGGGTGATGGTGTGCATGGCGATACAACGCTCCTGCACGTTCATGCCCGTCCCCATCTTCTCGGTCGAACCGATCAGGACACGGATCTCGCCCTTGTTGACCGCGGCAAATAACTTCGCGCGAGCTTCGGGTGTTTTGGCATCATGGATAAATGCCACATCCTCCACTGGCACGCCACGTAATGCAAGGCGTTTGCGGATCTCGGTATAGATATTGGTGGTGAACGCAACCTCTTCGGCAGTTTCGTTGCCGATCACAATCACGTCCTCCACTGAGTCAATATTGTTACTCATTATTTGAATACCTCCAAAAAGAGAGCGAACCGTTGCGGTCCGCTCTCTTTCGTTTATAGAATTTATCCACTTAATCAGCGGATGGTTTGTCTTTCACTTCTTACTTCTTACGCTTTTCCTTTCATCCTTCATCATTTTCCCTTCGGTGTTGCCAGGTCGCAAAAGATGATCTGCGTCCCCTTGACGGGGTCAGTTGCTTGATAAATATCTGCCGCAACATCTGCCAATGCGTCTATCTTTGGCATGGCGGAGTTGGGCGGAGTGGGAATGACCAGGCTTAAATCCAGCGCGGCTTTGCGTCCATCGCCAGTGATGCAG
>JAHDWC010000314.1 GCA_023382575.1 Anaerolineales bacterium | reverse complement strand
GGAATTTTGACGGGCGGCGGTGATGCGCCAGGGTTAAATGCGGTCATCCGCGCGGCGGTAAAGACGGCGATCAATCAATATGGATGCGAAGTGCTGGGAATCCGCAATGGCTATGATGGCTTCCTTGAGAAGGATGGCATCATTCCTTTGGGTATTGAGGATGTGCGTGGAATTTTGCCGCGTGGTGGGACGATCTTGGGTGCCGCGAATCGCGGCAATCCCTACGCGCGTAAAGTGATTCGGGATGGGCAGGAGGTCACCATCGATGTTTCGGATGAAATTGTGAAAGGCATCAAGGAACAAAAGATGGATGCGCTTCTCGTCCTCGGCGGCGATGGGACTCTCCATATCGCGCATGAACTCGCTCAAAAAGGTGTGCCGGTCATTGGTGTGCCGAAAACCATCGACAACGACATCGGTGGGACGGAGATTACCTTTGGATTTGATACAGCTTTGAACATCGCTACTGAAGCGCTGGATCGTTTGCATACCACGGCAGAGTCGCATCATCGCGCGATGGTCGTCGAGTTGATGGGACGTGATGCAGGCTTCATTGCTTTGAATGCAGGCGTCTCCGGTGGCGCGGATGTGATTCTGATTCCCGAGATCCCGTTCAAATTTGAAAGCATCATGAATAAGATCAATGACCGTGCCAACAAGGGACGCAAATTTAGTCTGTTGGCGGTTTCGGAAGGTGCAAAGCCACAGGGTGGAGGACAGGTTTACTCGCGCAAAGGCGACGAGGTCTATGTGCCGCGTCTCGGCGGGATTGGTCAGGTGGTGGCGGGATATATCGAAGATCAAGGATTTGAATCGCGAGTGACCGTGCTCGGGCACGTCCAACGCGGTGGGACGCCGACCGCCTTCGACCGTTGGCTTGCTACACGCTACGGCGCGGCGGCTGTCCGCTTGGCAGCCCGCGGCGGATTTGACCGCATGGTGGCGTTGAAAGGCGGCGAGATTGCCGATATTTCTCTGGAAGAAGCCACCGCCAAACCCAAGCGAGTCAACCCCGAAGGCGACGCGGTCATTACCGCGCGAAATATTGGCATTTCCTTTGGCGACGAATGAAGGGGTTAACTAACCCTTAGTTAGTGACATTTTTCACTTACATCCGCCCTGCGAACGTGCTATTGTCTCTGCTGTTCCCAAATCCAGCAATTCCAACCGAAGAAAGGATTGAACAGCATGAAACGTTTTTGGGGTTTGATGTCACTTGTCATCCTTGTGAGCCTCTTGCTTGCATCCTGCAGCGGCGCCTCAGGCAGCCATCTGGATGCGATCAAACAGAACGGCGTCATCAAGGTCGGTACCAGCGCGGATTATCCGCCATTTGAATATGTTGACGAGAGCGGCAATCGGGTGGGCTTCGATATCGAGTTAATGGAAGAAATTGCCAAGCGCCTCGGCGTGACCGTAGAGTGGGTCGATATGCCCTTCGACAGTCTCATCGCCGGAGTGCAGGAAGGCAAGATCGACGCCTCCATCTCCGCTTTCAACTACACCGAAGAGCGCGATCAAGTGGTCGACTTCACTGAGCCCTACTATATGGGCGAGGATGCCTTCCTCGTTGCGGATGGCTTCACTGGCACGATTGCTGCGCCTGAAGATGTCGCTTCTTTCAAAGTTGGAGTTCAAACTGGAACGACGCAGGATGCGTGGCTGACAGATTCGCTCGTTGCCGAAGGTCTGCTTCCTGAAGAGAATCTCTTCCGTTACGACCGCGCCGACCAGGCCGCGCTCGACCTCAAGAGCGGCCGCATCGATGTGATGATGGCAGACTACATCCCGGCCGAAGCGCTCGCCGAACAGATCGGCGGGCTGAAGATCGCCTATCAGGGCGTCATCTCCAGCGGCCCGACCAACATCGTCATCCCTGAAGGCGATGCCGAATTGAAACAAACCATCGACGAAATTCTGGTTGAACTTGAAGCCGAAGGTTTCATCGAAGCGCTTGGACTCAAATACTTCCAATAGTCGATAAACTTCATGGGCAGGTCATATGACCTGCCCATGACCTTTAATTCATGCTATCGAATTTTGTTTTATATATCATTCAGGGTGTCTCGGTCACTCTTGCAGTGACGTTGGTGGCTCTGCCAGCGGGTCTGGCCATTGGGCTGGGATTGGCGCTGGTCTATAACTATGGCGGGAAATGGGCGGCTCGTTTTGCGGGCGTATATAGTCTGCTTATGCGTGGTGTGCCGCCAATTGTGTTGCTCTTCATTCTTTATTTCATTCTTTCTGGAAGGTACATCAACCTCTCGCCGTTTTGGGCGGGTTCGATCTCGCTTGGCGTGGTCAGTAGCGCCTACCAGATGGAAATTCTGCGCGGCGCGTTGACCGCTGTCGGCGGCGGCCAAATGACCGCCGCCCGCGCCCTCGGCATGAGCCGCATCGATGCGATTCGCTTCATCATCATTCCGCAGGCGGTGCGGCTTGCCATTCCGCCATGGTCAAACGAAGCCTCCATCGTCTTGAAGGATTCGTCGTTGGTATATGCTCGTG
>JAHDWC010000313.1:1328-2529 GCA_023382575.1 Anaerolineales bacterium | reverse complement strand
GCGTGAGATGTTTTCAACCACCTCACGGCTCAAACCTTTTTCAGATTTGAAAGTGTAGTTATCGTCGCGGTCGTGAAAACCGTACTTGTACTCACCAATTTCTTCGAGGATCTTAGTATCTTCAGATTCAGACATTTGATTCACCATTTTCTGGATGACAAGCCGCTTCATGCGGACCCGTCACCTGCTACTATTAAATGAACAGTGGACTACGCTGCAGCTTCGTCGGCTTTTTCGCGCAACCAGTCATAACCGTGTTCCTCGAGGTGCAAGGCGAGTTCGGGTCCACCAGATTCGACGATGCGACCACCCATCATCACATGCACGAACTGCGGTTTGATATAGTTCAACAGGCGTTGATAATGTGTGATGACCAACACTCCAAGCTCGGGACCGGAAAGAGCGTTCACGCCTTCCGAGACGATGCGAAGCGCATCAATATCCAAGCCAGAGTCGGTTTCATCCAAGATAGCGAATCTTGGCTTGAGGGTTGCCATCTGAAGGATCTCGGCGCGTTTCTTTTCGCCGCCGGAGAAGCCATCGTTCAGGTAACGACCCGCGAAATTGTGATCCATCTTGAGCGCATCCATCTTTTCCTTTAACATCTTGCGGAATTCAGGAATGGGCATGCCCTTATCTTCGGGGTTTTCGGCGCGGCGGCGGGAGTTGACCGCCGAACGCAGGAAGTTCGCCACGGTCACGCCGGGGATGGCAACCGGGTACTGAAAAGCAAGAAAAACGCCCGCACGGGAGCGTTCATCAGGTTCCATCTCGAGGACGTTCTCACCGTCCAACAGCACCTCCCCGCTGGTGACCGTGTAATTGGGATGACCCATGAGGGTGTACGCCAAAGTGGACTTGCCCGTCCCGTTCGGTCCCATAATGGCGTGGATTTCGCCCTGTTTTAGGGTCAGGGACAAACCCTTGAGGATTTCCTTATCCTCTATACTGACATGTAAATCCTTGATCTCTAACTGCGACATTCTTTTTTGCTCCTGAAATTAAGCCAATGCTGGCTTTTTATTATTTAAGTCGGCGGCATTATAGCAAAGTAGAGGGGATTTGTCAATATTTATGATAATTTTCTAGTATATTCGGAAAGAATGGTATGACAGGCTATGCAGTACAAATGCCTACAATGTCAATACTAGTGCCTATTGTAATCAGCATATTAAATCTATAGTATTTAAGAAGTATTTTG
>JAHDWC010000313.1:0-1318 GCA_023382575.1 Anaerolineales bacterium | reverse complement strand
AGGTCAGATTAGTCATGAAATTAAAAAAAAGAATTACATTCCATATCTTAACTATTGTTATTCTGTTCGCCTCGTTCCTCGGCAGCGCAATGACTGCGACCCCTGTCCAAGCGGCGGGGATTACCGTCAACAGTAACGCCGACACGGTAACCAATGACAGTTTTTGCACATTACGCGAAGCCATTATTAATGCCAATAATGATGCAGCGACCCACCCGGATTGCCCAGCCGGTTTTGGCGCGGATACGATCACCTTTGCCGATAATTATACGATCACGCTCATAGGGGAACAATTACCAACTGTAACTTCACCAATCACTGTCAACGGTAATGGCACAACAAGCACGAGGATTCAAGCAAATGCCACCCCCAATACTGCCACCTACCGCGTCTTGGAAGTGGGCGTGAGTGGCAATCTCACCTTGGATGGACTGTCCATACGCCATGGACGCTGTGTTGGCGCTTGTGCCACAGCTGGTTATCATGGTGGTGGCATCCTCAATTATGGCACTCTGACCGTCACCAACAGTTGGCTTTCCACTAACATAGCAGACAATTATGGCGGTGGCATTTACAATAGCGGCACCCTAATTGTCACAAACAGTATGTTCGTGAATGGAAACTACGCATACAACGGCGGCGGTATCTATAATAGTGGGGGGACGGTAACCGTCACAGGCAGTACATTCTGGCTGAACTCTGCAACCTTCGGCGGGGGTATCCTTAATGGCGATGGCACCTTGACCGTCACGAACAGCACATTCTCCGAAAACTCCGCATCATCCCAAGGCGGCGGCATCCTCAATGAAATTTACGGCGTCCTGACCGTTACGAATAGCACGCTCTCCGACAATAGAGCACCGAACGCAGGCGGTATTGCCGGTATATACAATATAAACATACTTAACTTTAGCAACACAATCATCGCCAATTCTTCGGGTGGAGATTGCGAAACTGGGAGCGGAGGCATAATCAGTACCAACCTCAACAACTTAGTGGAAGATGGTTCGTGTGGTGCAGCTCTAAACGGCGACCCCAATCTAGGTCCCTTGGACGACAGTGGTTCCACCTGGAAATATCCTCTGCTGGCTGGCAGTCCCGCCATTGACGCGGGCGACGATGCCACTTGCGCCAATCCACCTGTGGACAACCTCGATCAACGCGGGGTGACACGTCCACAAGGAAGCCATTGTGATATTGGCGCTTTCGAATATCAAGAAGATGCCTCTCCCTCTGTTGTTTCCATCGTCCGTGCTTCTGGATCTCCGACATCTGCCTCGAGTGTGGACTTCACAGTCACCTTCTCCGAACCTGTCAC
>JAHDWC010000312.1 GCA_023382575.1 Anaerolineales bacterium | reverse complement strand
ACAGAAGGTGGAGTTTTCCATCGAAGAAGGTCCCAAGGGCTTGCAAGCTGCCAACGTGGTGCCCCTCTCGTAAGACGTACATCACATTCGCATAACGAACGGGACTGTCGTGAGACAGTCCCGTTTTATTTTTGAGGGCGGTCTAAACTTGTGTCGTCCCATGAAGTCGGGTCGCCAAGCGGCTCCAAATGGGTGAAGACGGTAATGTTGGGGACCGTGTTGCGAATATCTGCCTCGATTTGCTCCAAAAGGTGATGCCCCTTGGAAACCGTCCAGCCATCTGGCACGAGGATGTGTAAAGAAACAAAGCGCCGTGCGCCAGATTGTCTCGTGCGCAGGGCGTGATATTGGACACCGTTTTGCGTGTAGGCGTCAAGGGCGCGCTTGATCGCCTCCAACTCCTCTGACGGAATTGCCGTGTCCATCAAGCCGAGCACAGACTGACGCACAATCCGCACCCCAGACCAGATGATATTCCCCGCTACCAGAAACGCCACAATGGGGTCGAGGCGTTGCCAGCCGGTGAGCGCCACAATCCCCACGCCAGCCAACACGCCAACAGACGTCCACACATCGGTCATGAGATGATGCGCGTTCGCTTCGAGCGTGATCGAGTGATAGCGTTTGCCTGCCTTGAGGATGATCCACGCGGCGATGAGATTGATCACCGATGCCGCCGCCGATACGCTGAGACCCAGTCCGGGTTGTTCGAGCGGCTGCGGGTCGATCAGCCGCGGGATCGCCGCGGCAATGATGCTGATCGCCGCGATTAGTATCAAGGTCCCTTCTACGCCACTGGAGAAATATTCCGCCTTGCTGTGACCATAGGCGTGATCCTCATCTGCCGGGCGCGCAGCGATGGTCAACATGGCAAGCGCCATGACCGCCCCCACAAGGTTGACCAGCGATTCAAGCGCATCAGAAAGCAGACCGACAGAGTCGGTCAATAAATAGGCAGCGGTTTTCAACCCGATGGTCAGCACTGCTGCGGCGATGGAAACCCATGCAAACGAAGTGAGGAATTTTCTGTCAGTGTGATTGGATGTCATCTCGTTTGAGATTGTAGCAAATAAGCGTTACTCATGGGAGTGATATTAGTAACATATTGAAAATAAATGACCGCGAGAACACTCGCGGTCATTTATTTTATGACTGTCGCTTTTTGGGCTGGTCTGGAACAGATTCGCGCGGCTCGATCATGCCCCAGCGACTCGCGCCAAGGTAGAGGATTTCCAGCACTAGGTCGGTGTAGGGGATGCCTTCCGCTTCGGCTTGCAGACACAGGTCGCTGTAGCTGGGCGTCAGCCCGGGCAGGGTGTTGATCTCGATCAGGCGCGGATTGCCTTCTTCGTCGAGGCGGATGTCGGTGCGAGAGACATCCAGCGCGTTCAAGATCTGATGCGCACGCAATGCCAAATGCTTGAGCTTTTTCTCCAAGTCTGCGTCGATTTCAGCAGGGCAGAAGAAGCCTTCGTTGCCTTCTGGCCCGACATCTTTTGATTTGGCTTCGTTGGTATACACCCACAGACCTTCGGTGTTGCCCGTGTCTAATTCCAAAACTGGGAAGCGGTGAAAGCCGTCTTTTTCGTACCATTCGGGGTGACGCGAGTACAGCTTCGAGTCAGCGCGCCCCAAAATGCCGACGGTAAATTCACGCCCCGGCAAAAATGTTTCGACCAACGCTGGTTGCTGATAGGTGCTGAGAATGTACTGGGCGCGTTCGCGCAGTTCCTTTTCGTTGTTAACGATGGCGTTCATATCCACGCCCATGCCAGTGCCTTCGCGCGCCGGTTTGACGAAAAGCGGAAATTTCAATTCGGGGCGCAGGGGTTCATCACCGAACTGGAATTCTTGGAACGGCGCAACTGGCAGGCGACGGTCACGCCAGATGCGTTTGGTGAGTGTTTTGTCGAGTGAGATACCATTGGTCAGCACGCGTGAGCCGGTGTAGGGGATTCCCAACATTTCGAGCAGGGCCGGCACTTGTGCCTCGCGGGCGTCGCCGCCCAGACCTTCGGCGATGTTGAAGCAGATGTCGGGTTTTTCTTCCTTGAGGGCGTAGGGGAGGTCTCTGTCCGCGTGGATAAAGACTGTCGTGTGACCATCCGCTTCAATCGCAGTTCGAAGCGCTTCCACGGTTTCGATATGGTCAAAGTCTGCGAATGCGTCCGGCGGGACCCCCTCCGGTTTCGGCTGATTGTCGTCCTTAATGTTCGCGAGGACAGCCACTTTCCAGTGCGGTTTTCGGAGGCGGGGGGAAGATTTATCTTCCAGGGGTGTGGACATCGCTCGTGGTATTTCTCCTGTCAATGAGGCGTTTTTTAATGGGTTTTAGTATAGTATAAGATGTACGGATTACAAGGGTGAGCGGGATTTCTTAAGGTATACAGTGAATTTTGAGCGGGAAACTAGACAATCACCCGCCTTTCAGGTATCATTGGCACGCTTGTGCTGTTACTCACGAAGGTACAAGAAAATGACAAATTAACCCGGATAAGCCCCTTATCCGGGTTCTTGTACGTAAAACGAATTTTTTGGTGGA
>JAHDWC010000311.1 GCA_023382575.1 Anaerolineales bacterium | reverse complement strand
ACCTTGCGGGCATAGAAAACATCGCCGCCGTCTTCGTATTCCACACTCAGGTCATTGTCGAGGTCGAAGCGTCCATCAATGGTTTCGCCGCAGCGCCTGCATTTGACGGTGAAGATGTAATAGCTTTTCTTGTAGGGGGTCGGACGGGTGGTAAAGAGTTTTTTGAGGAAGTTCATGATTTATCCTTCTTTGGCTTCATACCCATATAACTCGACTTTAAAAGCGGAAAGGGAACGATTAATATCGGTGATGAAGGCGATCAGTGAAGCGATCAATGAAGCCATGCAAATGATGAAGATGATGCTCAATAACCAGGCATCTTCGATACCGAGCAAGGCAGTGATGAACAAGATGATGATCAGCAGTGCCGCAGATAACAGACTGATCGCCGCAAACAGGATCGATAGACGGATCAACCTGGCCTGACTCCATAAAATGTCGATTTGGGCGAGCGTCTTTTGGCGCACAGGTCCGCCCTGCGTTTCAGAGATCGCCAGCAAATTACGGGCGCGGTCGATCACACGTGAGAGGCGGTTGGTCATACTCAGCAATAACAAGCCCACGCCAGAGATGAGAATGACCGGTCCGATGGCAGTTTGCAGAACGGGGATCAGCTCGCTGATGGAGGTCATACAAAACTCCACTGCTTCAACACATCCATCGCTTTGAGATGGGTCAGGTCCAATTGCAGCGGCGTGATGGAAACATAGCCAGCCCGCAGCGCACCAAAGTCTGTCCCGGGTTCGTCCACGCCAGTGGGTGCTTCGCCGCCGATCCAGTAATAGGGCTTGCCGCGCGGGTCAGCGCGGACATCGAGCGCATCGCGATACACACGCAATCCCTGCCGCGTGACCATATATCCTTTGAGTTCGGATTCAAGTAAATAGGGGATATTGAGGTTCAAGACAACGCCTTCGGGCAATCCATCCGAAAGGACCTTCTCGACCACCCGCCTCGCAACGACGGCGGCAGTTGAGTAGTCAAGTGGACCGCGATGACCCTCAGGCGAATCCAGAGAGACTGCCACGCCGCGTACCCCTGCAATGACCGCTTCCATCGCGGCAGTGACCGTGCCGGAGTAGGTAATGTCATGTCCGATATTGGCATTTGGGTTGATGCCCGAGACGACCATATCGATCTGTTCCTCGATGAGACCGAGCAACGGCAAAGCGACACAATCTGACGGCGCGCCATCTGAGGCGAAGGCAGAGGAACCATCCGCGAGGATCACTTCCTTCACCCGCAAGGGACGTTCCATCGTCTTGACATGCCCCGAAGCTGACCAGTTTTTGTCGGGCGCAAAAACCGTCACTTTCCCGAGTTTGCGCATCTCCTGCGCCAGGGCTAGCAATCCGGGGGCAGTGACGCCATCATCATTGGTTACGAGAATATGCATGGTTGGTTTTCCGATTCAATGGTTTGGATTTACGATTGAATTATACGCCATGCTTTTGGCAAAGAAAAACGCCCTGTTTAGAACAGAGCGTTTTCGATGTTAGGGGATGAGCATGATCAACAGAGTGACACCCAGCCCAACCAATGTGCCTTTGACGATGACCCGTACCGCCTGCCAGCGGATCTTCCAAACTTCTTTCAGGTCTTCGATCCTTTCGGACTTTCCTGCCATGAGGCGTGTACCACGCGCAGCTTCGACCACTCAGGTTTTATCGAGGGCTTGGAAGATGGATGAGCCGCCAGCGGCAAAGATCATGAAAAGCGGCAGCCGCCAGGCCTTGTCCGCGTCAAGCAGCAGCAGGGCGGCAAAAAGAATGGCGCCAAAGACAAACTGCACAATACCAAAGCGCATGCGTTTCTTGCGTTCGGCTGGGCTGATGTTGGCAATGCAGACGTTGCCTGAGTCGTTGCCGTCAGGGTTGAAGACAATTTTAGGGGCTGCGTCAGAAAATTGAACAAGCATGGTTGAATTCTCTCTTTTCGTTTTGGTAGTGACAACGCAAGTTTTGAAATTCATACATGGATTAAGCAGATTATTAGAAAAGACCGTGGATGAACATCCACGGTCTTTGGTCTACGGGCTATCGTCAAACTATCCAACCGAACGCAACACCACCCCGTTCTGAGATGGGTCTTGCAACAAAATGCCATCATCAGTCTGGTTGTAGGGAATGCCCGCCTTTTCGATACGGGCGAGGACATCGTCCAGAGCAGATTGATTCGGGAAGTCCACGCTGAAATGGCGTAGTCCCACCGCATCGGATGGAGGAGGAGGCGCACCGCGCCCGACCCAGGTATTGAGTCCAATATGGTGGTGATATCCGCCGGCAGAGACAAACGCCATGCCGATTCCCTTGGACATACCCATGATGTCAAATCCAAGCACGCCGTGATAAAAATCCACCGCTTCGGGGATGTCGCGCACATGCAAGTGGATATGTCCCATGCGGGTTCCATCCGGGATCGACACATCGAGACGGTCATCTTCCTTGAGATGGCTGAACAACGCATCGACATCGAGCGCCTCACGCCCATCGCTCCAGCGACCATCGGACCAGCGGGCTTCGTAATTACCGTCTTTGAAAACCCAGCTTCCATCTTCCGGTGATTCGCAG
>JAHDWC010000310.1 GCA_023382575.1 Anaerolineales bacterium | reverse complement strand
GAACGGTTTCGAACAGGAATGGAATTTGCTCGATGAAGACCTGCGTCCGTTGTTGACCGTGGGAGCAGGTCCCAGCCAACATTCCTTTGTGGATTATCTGCGTGCCGAATGCATCCCGCCGTGGCAGAAGAAATTTAGTCAATTGGAAGTCTTTCACTGGATGATCGAATGGGCGACCCGTCCATATTACACGCCGCGCGGTGCGATCTATGAAGCGCGTCTTCAAGAAGCCTCGTTGATGAATGCTTTGCATCGCGCGGGCGTCAGCTTCGGTGAACGTCTGCATTATTGGCATGGCAATCTCCTGTTCTTAACAGATATCGGACATGATTCCATCCCCGGCAACTGGACGATTGCCAAGCGTCGTTATCTCGAAAAGTGCGTTGACTTATACGGTGAGACGCTTGCGACCACGGGCATTCACAGCAACCTTTCACTGCCCGACCCGCTCTTTGCATGGGACTTCATGTCGCTTTCCACGACGGAACGCGGCAACATGCACCTCGATGAATACAAGTCCGAGTTTTATATTACTGCTGCAAGACTCCTGCGCGCGTTCGCGTCACTTTTCGTGGCGACCACTGCCTCAACGCCGATGCAGGCCCAGGTCCGCGGTGGACGCGCCGTGGTTGCGTTAACCGAGTTCGACTCGATTCGTAATCTTACGTTTCCCAATCCGCCAGCCATCGATCTTCCCGATCTTTATCGTTCGTATGACGACTACCTGCAAATCTCATACGACCTTGTACGCCGCGGTGTCCGTTTTGGAAATAATAACTGGACTCCGATCCGCGCGCGCAGTTTTGCCGAACCAGTGGAACGCATCATCTCGACGACGAGCGACCAACTCGCTTCGCTCTACGCCCGGGGTTTGTTTGCCGTGGGTGAAGCGACGCCGCCCGAAGAGATGGCGCAGCAAATTGAAAAACAAAATCTGATGGCGCGAATCAATTTGCCGATGGGACGTGTTGAAGTCCGCACCGATGAAGGCGGGCATTCGCTGGATTTGGATATTGCGAATTTGACATTTAAACATTTGCTTTTGTTACGCATCTACTCTGACCCAACTTTTGCTCGCGGATTCCGCTACGACCGTGAGGATATCTCGCGTGCCCGCGTCAACGAAAAGCTTGCCGCTCAGTATGGCTTACGCGCCGAGATCGAAAACCCGCTGACGGGCAAGCCGATTTCTGTCCGCGCTTTCCTGAAATGGACGCTCAACGAACTCAAGCCGCTTGCCAAAGCCTTGAACATGTGGGACGACCTGATGCCGCTTGTTGAAATGTCTGAAGGTGGACGCAATACTTCCGAGAAGATTCGTGTCCGCTTGCAGTTGGAACTCGGTGAAAATGATGAAGTGCCGATGACGATCTTGAAGGAACTGTTCTACGAACACGAAGCGCAGGTCAAGGCGGATGTGGAACGGATCGCATCAGATTACGGCACGCTTGGCAGTGACTCTTCCAAGATCGCGGAATTCATCAATCGTTCACGCGATATAGTTCGTCAAATTCCCACGGCTCCGATTCGCTTCCGTCCGCGCACGCAGGCTGTAATTGAAGTCTCCTATCCTGATAAGACCTCTGAAATTTTGGATCTGGCTCAGCAATTGATTCGGATACCGTCCGTCACCGCCTCGCCGAATGAACGCCTCGATGAAGTCCACCGTGCTGGATCGTTGATCGATGATTACCTTCGCAATGTGGGATTGGAAAATCGTTTCTTTGACGGCAAATATCCAGCCGTGTACGCGACCTTCCCTGGCGTTGCGAGGGAAAACCAAATTCTCCTCACCGGACATTTTGATGTCGTCGAGCCGGAGCCGGATGATTCCCAATTCACTCCACGGATTGAGGGCGATTATTTGCATGGGCGCGGCGCAGCGGATATGAAAACTGTCGTCGCTACCTATCTCGTCTGGATGAAGGATGCGCTGAAATCAGGAAAACCCTTCCCGAACATTTCCCTGCTTCTAGTTGGAAATGAGGAAAATGGCGAGGCTGAAGCCTGGGGCACGCCGCATGTCTTGAAGGAATTGGGCTTGAACCCGGCACTTTTCATCGCGGGCGAGCGAACTGGCGAGAAGGGGAATGAACTCTTCGGTGAGATTTGTATCGAAAATCGCGGGGTGATGCGCTTTGATGTCATCGCGCGCGGCGCCAAGGGGCATAGTGGCGTGGCCGGGACAGGAGATCTGAGCGAGAAACTTATTGCGGCTCGCTCGGCGTTGAATGAAATCTTTTCCAAACATCTTACACTCAAAGCTGCGGATGGTTGGCAATCGCAGGCGAAATTCCCATTTATCAGTGTGGGTACGCCCGGCGTGTATAACGTCACTGCGGGGGAAGGAGTTCTAGGCGTGGAGATTCGTCCCATTCCTCAGGATGATGTGATTGGCTTGAAGTCTGCTGTTGAGGCATATTGCGCAGAGAACGGATTGGAAGCTCAATTCTCAGTTATGGAGTATGGAGTGGCATGTGACCCGAATATTCCGGCGTTGATAGCTTTGATCGATGCAGTGCGGTTTGCGGGCGAGCCTGCGCCGCGGATCGGTAAAAAACTTCCCGGAACCAGTGCGCGCTTC
>JAHDWC010000309.1 GCA_023382575.1 Anaerolineales bacterium | reverse complement strand
GCATGAGGCTTGAGCCTGTCGAGAAGGCATCGGATAATTCAAAGAATCCGAACTCAGCAGATGTAAACAAAACGATTTGCTCCGCTAGTTTGCTCAAATGGATTCCAATCATCGTCGCGCAGAATAAATATTCAGCGACGAAATCTCTGGCGGAGACGCCATCAATGCTGTTCTGCGAAACATCTGTAAAGCCAAGGGATTGTGCCAGCGCAATTCGGTCAATCTCAAATGGGACTCCCGCCAATGCTCCCGAGCCCAAAGGCAAAACAGACACTCGTTTCGTTAAATCTTGCAAACGTTCCAAATCTCTTTGTAACGACCAGTAATGACTCAGCCACCAATGCGCCAGCAGAATGGGTTGTGCTCTCTGCAAGTGGGTATAGCCTGGCATCACGGTATCGTCCGCTTTTTCGGCTTGCTCAACCAATGCAGATTGCAGATTGCGGATCGCAGAATTGAGTTCAGGGATGGTTTGAAGCATCCATAATCTGAAATCGGTGGCGACCTGGTCGTTGCGGCTTCTTCCTGTGTGGAGTTTGCCTGCGGCATCGCCGATCAACTCGGTGAGGCGGCGTTCGACGGCGGTGTGAATATCTTCGTCGGAGGGGACGAAGGTGAACTGTCCCTGAGAAAATTCTTTTCGGACGGTATCCAGCCCAAGTGAGATGGAAGCATGTTCTTTATCCGAAAGAATGCCGGCTTTATGAATCGCATCTGCCCATGCGTGGCTTCCATCCACATCCTGCAGCGCCATGCGCTGATCAACGGACAGCGATGCGTTGAGGTTGAAAGCAAGTTGATCGGGTTGTTGGGCGAAGCGTCCGCCCCAGAGTGTCGTCATGCTAATCTCTCTTGAAGCGGGAATAATCCGGCTTGGGCATGTTCATGCCAGAGACGGGCAGACCGTTGAGCGCGCGGACTTTGAGGCTGAGACCATAGAGGCGGATAAAGCCCTCGGCGTGACTCTGGTCGTAGACATCTTCTTCGCCGAACGTGGCGAAATCTTCACGATACAAACTGAACTTGGACTTGCGACCCGCGCTGATGATGTTGCCTTTGTAAAGTTTGAGGCGCACGGTGCCAGTGATAGGTCCCTGCGTGGCATCGACGAACGCATCCAGCGCTTCACGAAGCGGCGTGAACCAGAGCCCGTTGTAGGTGAGTTCGGCATATTTGACAGCGACCATCTCTTTGAAGTGGAGCGTCTCACGGTCGAGGATGAGGGACTCGAGTTCACGATGTGCGTACAGGAGAATCGTGCCGCCAGGCGTTTCGTAGACGCCGTGCGACTTCATGCCAACGAGGCGGTTCTCGACGAGGTCCACGCGCCCGATGCCATGTGCGCCGCCGATGGCGTTGAGCGTCTCGACGATTTTTGCAGACGAAAGTTTTTCGCCGTTGACTGCAATCGGGTTGCCGCTTTCAAATTCGATTTCAACATATTCGGGCTGTTCTGGCGCACTTTCAGGCGACGTGGAAATTTGATACATCACTTCTTCGGGTTCGTTCCACGGATCTTCGAGCAAGCCGCCCTCGTGCGAAAGGTGCCAGAGATTTGAATCGCGTGAATAAATGGATTTGATGGTGGCAGTGACGGGCACGTTATGTTTTGCCGCAAACGCAATCGCATCTTCGCGGGAACGGATGTCCCATTCACGCCACGGAGCGATGATCTTGAGGCGTGGGTCGAGCGCCATGACGGTCAACTCGAAACGCACCTGGTCATTGCCTTTGCCTGTCGCGCCGTGCGCCACTGCATCCGCGCCGACTTCGTGAGCAACATCCACGAGATGTTTTGCAATCAAAGGACGGGCAACCGACGTGCCCAATAAATACTTGTGTTCATACACCGCCCCCATCTTCAACATGGGAAAAAGATACTCGGACGCAAACTCTTCCTTCATGTAGTGGATGACGAACTGACTCGCTCCGCTCTTTAGGGCTTTCTGCTCCAACCCCGACAAATCTTCATCACCCTGACCGACATCCGCGCAAAAGCAGACAACTTCACAACCGTAGTTTTCCTTCAACCACGGCACGATCACAGACGTATCCAAGCCGCCTGAATAGGCGAGTACCACTTTCTTCACTTGCGGTTTTGATTTCGGACTCATGTGTTGCTCCTTTTTCTTCCCATTTGGGGGATTGAGGGGAAATAAAAAAAACAGCCATCCGAGAAGGATGGCTGTTTTGGTTGACGTATGCCTGTGTTAGCGCACGCTTGCGTTCGATCTGCCGTCAAAACAAAAGACTCCCAACCTTCTCTGGGAAGTGGGATTGGTACGACGGGTACGACGAAGGAGTGCAAACAACTTAAACATTTCGTGCAATTCTACTACCGAAGTGAAATGAGTCAATGGTTCTGGCTGCCAATTTTCCGGTATGTTACAGAATGGATCGGTCTAGAACTTTGTATACGAATCGCTCATTTTGCGGTATTCGATGAACGGTTCGTCGATAAGTTTCGCGTACAGCATGATCTGACAGGCTTCTTCCAAAATGGATGTCCACAAGAAAGCTTCTTCAAGTGTCTGACCGGTGGCGAAACTGCCATGTCCGCGCAGCATGATGATCTTGTAATCTTTG
>JAHDWC010000308.1 GCA_023382575.1 Anaerolineales bacterium | reverse complement strand
GCGGGCGGATGTTCGGGGTCTTGAATTTGGCGCAGCAACAACTCCGCCGCCTGCCTGCCCAACTCGAATGCCGAATATCCAATGGTGGTGAGCGGCGGCTGGCTGAGCGCGGCATTGGCAGTATCGTCGAAGCCGATGACGGCTACATCGTCTGGCACTGAAAGTTCCGCTTCGCGCAAGGCATGAATCACGCCGACTGCCGCAATATCCCCGCTGACCAAAATGGCAGTGAAAGGCGCTCCCGCTGCCAGGATTTTTTGAACCGCTTGAACGCCGCCATCGAAAGCATAGTCGCCCATCTCAATAAGTGAGGGGGAGTCGTTCAAGCCGTGTTGACGCGCGAAATCCTGATACGCCCGCAAGCGTTGACCGCTGTCTCCATCCATATCGTCCGCGTGCCCGCCGATGAAGGCAATGCTCTCGTGTCCGTGTTCGAGCAGGTGCGTCATTGCCAATTGAATGCCGACAGCATTGTCAATCAACACCGAAGAAACCGTATCCGCGCCGCCGATGGTCACAAACGGAAAGTTGTTGGCGCGTAATTTTTCCACGTAATCCAACATGGGCTTGCCCACCAAAGGACTGGCGAGAATCAAGCCGTCTGTGTTCCAATCGCCGACAGGCAAATAATCCACCGTTGGGTTATGGATGGGCAAGGCAGGGCGCACCGCAATCGGAAATTCAGAGGGACTCATCCCACAGGCGAGCAATAGATTCGATTGCCGCTCCTGCGCGGTACGCAAAATCCCCTGCGCCAGTTCGCCGTAATAATCCCCCAACATGGTGCGTTCATAGATTTGCCAACCCGAAAGGAAGCCAATGGTGGGGCGGTGATTCTTTTTGCGGCGGGGAGTGGTCATGGGGTGATTCTACTTCAAATCAATAGGTCATTGCGAGACGGCGCTTTTCCGTTGAAGCAATCTTCTCATCGTGCTGGAGATTGCTTCGCCGCAAAAACCAAGAGCGCGGCTCGCAATGACATTATCCTTCTCGTTCCACAACAGGCAATGTGGACTCTGCCAGCGCCTTCATCTCTTCGGGATTCAATGCGCGGTCATAGACTGCCAACCCGCCCAGCAGACCGCGATACCAGTTTCCCATCTCGCCGCTGCGGCTCACCGCACCCACAGTGAAATCTGCCTTGCTGTCGAAGAGTCCGCCTTCGTAGGGGAAGGGATTCAACGCGCCGTTCTCTTCAAACATGCCGTTGAAATAGGAACGCGCATAATGACCGTCGAAGGTAAATCCCACCATGCGCCATTCATGGAAGGGAACGGAAGTCGTGCCTGCCGAAACATCTTCGCAGTATTGCCGTCCCGCCGTTGCCCCGCCCAAATGTGAGACATGCCCGCCGACGTTATCTGCCGCGCCGCCTGTGATGATGATGTTAAGGAAGAGACAGTATTGTCTCTGTTTCTTCGTCTCATTCCAAATGCCTGCAATGGCTTCGGGCGGCGGTTCGTCGGGCGAGTCATTCACCTGCCGATAACGATTGATCCACGCAATCAAAGTCAGCGCGGAGTTTTCTCCGTGACGGTGCAATCCCACGCATTCCTGATTCGGAATTTCCAACCATGCCTGCCGCGAAAGCCAAATGGACTGCGCTCCGAAAATCCCTTCGCTCATGCGGAAGACGGGTCCGTTGCGCTCGCGCAAACGGTATGGGTGCGCGCCCTTGGCAATCAGGTCACTGCCTGCTTCGCCCTGAAAGTCCCAAAAAGATAGACTGCCTGGAAGGTCAAGTGGGTGGGTCATGGGAAGTCTCCAAGCATAGGATACCCCATGTCAAACTATTTGAATGTCAAAAATATGATGTTTTTTATTATGAAAATGCTATACTGGGTTCAACTGCAACTGATACTCGTACCCATTCTCCAAAGTGCGCAGTCAGCGCATAGAAATAATGCTTCAATCTATCCGAACTGAATGCTGGTACACAGCCCACCTTCAACCGGCTCTTCAGTTCATGCACCCTGGTTTATTGGGAAAACTGTATCGTTTCCATATATATCAAAAAGAAGAAATGCTGGTGCCGGTTTGGGTTTATCTTAAATATCAGTTCTGAGATCGCGGGCTCGTTAAAAGATACCCAATAATGGAACTCGCGGTGCGTAACTATTATTGACCTGTGCTGGCTACTTGGTTCATCCGCTCGAATTCGTGAGGTAAAACGCTCATTTATTCAGATTCAAAATCGTGTTCTTCATCCAAAATTATAAACATACGACCCGTCCCCAACGGCTTTCAAAGATGTCACCATCTGGAACAGCACAGCATACTCCGACCTTGGTCGAATGGAAATGATCGTCTTCTTTTCAAAATCAAAAACTACATCTTTGAGCAGCATCTTACATAGCACTTTGCGCTCATCCGGGGTCGCAATTTTCCACGCCTCGCGCAACCCGACCATAATCACTGCCGCCTGACGCACCTCATGCGGAGTGATCTGCTCGACCGCCTCCAATTGCATTTGAAGCGCTTCAATATCTCGCCAGAAGGAATGCTCATCGCTTTCATACAGCCCGCGCTTATAAGCCTCCCTCATGCGGCGAATTTCTCCTTTGATGCGAGCCTTCTCCTTTTGCGGATCGGGACCTTCCTTTGGATTTTTGAGAGCATCCA
>JAHDWC010000307.1 GCA_023382575.1 Anaerolineales bacterium | reverse complement strand
CAAGCAGAGACAGTTTTGTTGGCAATGAAAGCGGTTGAAATTGGAATCGTAAGCGGAAACGAGCTTGTTGGCAGCCTATGGGTTCTTTTGTTAAGCCTTGCCGCCTTGCGGACAAAAGGTCTGCCCAAAGGCCTCAACTATCTTGGCATGATCCTCAGTGTAGCAGGCATCCTCACGCTGCTTCCGGCAGTACCGACCTATATTTTTGGGCTGGGAATGATCGTCTGGTCAATATGGCTGGGCGTCGCCTTGTTGCGCAAGCCCGCAAGCCAGGAATAATTAACGTCAGTTTCGCACTGACGATAAAGAAAGCAGGGCACCCTTGGTTCCTGCCAAGGGTGCTTACAACGGTTAACTTAAAAACGAGGATGACTACATTATGGACGAAATCAAAAGCGCAAACACACTACCGCAATACAGCCTGATGGAAATACTTGGAATATGGGCCGCGGTTGCCCTGCCAATGGGATTCATCCTATGGGTGGCAATGCCCTTGATCATTCCGCACACGAACATTGAGCCGGGATTCATCTATCTGGTGCTGATAACTTTAGGGTTGGTTTGGCAGGGTATTGTTGCCTACGTCATCCTCAGATGGGAAGTCAAACCCTTCACTTGGGAAAATGTGAAACACCGGCTCTGGCTGTATACCCCAACGGAGCCCAAAACGGGTGTGCCCTCTAAAAAATTATACCTGTGGACCATCCCGATCATCGCTTTTACCCTGCTGTGGGATAACTTGAATATCCTTGGAAGATTAAATGATCTTTGGGTAAGAACCTTTCCGTTTTTGTCCCCACCCCAATATGCCATCATCCAAAATTTAGCAAAGCCTGCCATTGGTCAGTGGTGGCTGATGGGTGTGCTGGTTGTCTTGATTGCGTTCAACTACTTTCTTGGCGAAGAGTTAATATTTAGGGGCATTCTCCTGCCAAAAATGAACGGCGTATTTGGAAAATGGGATATTGTAGCTAATGGCATTCTCTTCGCCGCATATCACTTGCATTTGATCTGGAGGCTTCCCTCAACGATCATCCTGCGCGATTGGGTATATTCCTGGGCAGCGAAACGGTATAAGTCATACTGGGTTGCAGTGATCATTCACGGGTTTGATGCCGTATTTTTGGTCGTTCTTTTTCCAATGGCGATTATGGGGTTGATTAACGCATAAAGACATCCGTTATCTCAATCTATTTATTTAGGTTCTCCTCAGATTTGTGGGTGAGGTGCTGAGAGGTTACCATGTTCGACCAGCACATGTAAGCGGAAATGCTCGAAGCGATGATAGCCATAGGCGCGACGAATGGTGCCGCGAATAGCGTTGTTCAATCCTTCGACAACTGCGCTGGTGAAGCCTTCGTTGAAGTAGTTCAAGAATTCTTCCCACCAGTGTTGTAAAGTTTGCGTGAACTTTACCAATTGAACCAACCCAGAAGCCTGAACTTTATCTAACTGTAACGTGATCGAACTGTGCGTTGCAATATTGGAAAGCGCGGGTGTACTGGTCTCCCCTGCAACGGGCGTTACTTCTTGTGGCACTGGAGTAAATTCGATCACAGGCGCGTAGGTTATATCCGCTGGCGCAGGCTTGAGATGAAAAATAATTTCCCAATTTTCAGCCGCCGCGCCAATTGGCATATTTTGCAAAACAGGAATGAGAAGCGTTAATTCATTCACATCCGAAGAGATGGGCGGATATACCAACCGCGCAACATAATTCGGCCAGCCGCCTTCCGTTTTTATACTATCGAGCAATGGCTCAGGCGTGCCGCTGTAACTCATAGATTCTTCAAGCGTGCTTCCATCGGGTAAACGCAATAATTGAACAGAGCCAAAAGGATTCCCACCGCCTTCGCCCTGCGAGTTTGCGGCGGTAATCGTAAGACCTTCCGTTTTATAGATAATGATTGTGCGCTCAGAATCAGCGAAAACTTGTTCAATACTCACAGTAATCCCATCTTGCGTTTGGCTGACCGGTTCTGCCAGCACACGCAGCGAATCTTTCTGTACGAAACCGATACCGGGAATAAAACCAGTCAATCGCCCAATTGCATAAGCCACGCCTGTCAGCAATAGCAGGGCAAGAAAGGCAAGGATGATTGCCAGAGCAGGTCGGGCGCGGAGGGTTTGCATGAAAGTTTTCCTTTGATTTAATCGCGCTGCAACGCGCGGGAACAAATTGAGATTGTCGGGGATATGCGGACTGGCGGCAGAATCTAAAATATCGCGATAGTTTTTATTCATCTGTCTCACCTTTCTGCCCAAGCAGGTGATGCAATCGCTCACGAGCTGCGTTCAATAACCATTTGACTGTACCCGGCGCGGCGTCCAATGCGAGCGCCATTTCCTGTTCACTCATGTCGAGATAATAACGCTGGACAATTACAGCACGCTGCCTTGGCGAAAGTTTTGATAATGCATTCAGAATTTCATGTTGCAGTTGGGTAAATTCCACCTGTGATTCAACGGATGCTGCGCGGTCAAGAAGGTTTTCTACTTCACCGGTTTCATCCTCCAGCGAGGTGAATTTTTCGCTCCCCCGAACCGCATTCAATGCGGCGTGAACCACACTTCGAATAAGGTATGGCTCAAACGGGCGGGATTCGTCAAACTGATGAATCTTTTGGCAAATGCGGA
>JAHDWC010000306.1 GCA_023382575.1 Anaerolineales bacterium | reverse complement strand
TGCGATGAAGCGCATCCATTGGCCGACCAGCGCCAGACGCAATCGTTTAATGGTCAAGGAATTCGAGCAGGACCCACAGGCGGAAATTTGGATCTACCTCGATTGCCAGAAGACAGTCCATGCTCAAAAGGCACATGCGCAGGAAGAAGTGCCACTGCACAATATGCTGTTTACCAAACGCCCAAAATTGAACCTGCCGCCGTCCACGCTGGAATATTCGGTCAGTATTGCGGCGTCGTTGGCACACTATTTCATCCGACAGCGCCGCGCCGTCGGATACGCCAGCGCCGGGCAGACGTTTACCGAACTTCCCGCTGACCGCAGTGACCGACAGGAAGCCAAGATTCTCGAAACGTTGGCATTTGTAGAAGCGAACGGGAATCTTTCCATTGCTGCATTGGTCGCGGCACAGGCTTCTCAACTTCCGCAGCGATCCAGCATCATTTTGATCACCCCGACCACACGTCCCGACTTGTTGCAGGCAGTGGATGATTTGCTTATGCGTTTCCTTTCGCCAATCGTGGTCTTGCTCGACGCGCAAACCTTTGGCGGGCTTGGCGGCACAGACAAACTTGTCAATTCCCTGCGTGAGCGGCGCGTCCCCGTCAGCGTGATCGCTTGCGACGACGACCTTTCGCAATCGCTTTCAGCGATTCCATCCAACTTCAACGCACAGGATGCGCGTGTATGGCAACCCCCAATATCATCACCATTGATCTAAATTTTCAAGGTAAGACGCAAGCCATCGCTTCGTATTTGATCAAACACAGCGACGGCGCAGTTTTGGTCGAAAGCGGACCTGGCTCGTCTCTTCCCGTGCTGGAGGCTGCTCTGGTAAAGGAAGGTTTATCTCCCCGCAACATCACGCATGTATTGCTGACGCACATCCACCTGGACCATGCGGGGGCAGCAGGCTGGCTTTCGCGGCAGGGCGCGGAGATATATGTCCACCCGAATGGTGCTCCGCATTTGCTCAACCCCGAAAAACTGATAGCCAGTGCCACTCGCATTTATGGCGATATGATGGACAAACTCTGGGGGGAGTTCCTGCCTGTGGAGCAGGATAAGCTCAAAATCCCAAACGATGCGGAAGAGATCGTGATTGGCAACCTGCGCTTTTTGCCGGTCAACACGCCGGGACATGCGGAGCATCATTTTTCCTATATCTTCGAAGACCTGTGTTTTTCCGGGGACGTGGGGGGGGTGCGTATTCCCGGCTATGCCTATCTGCGGGCGCCCATGCCGCCGCCGGAACTGCATTTTGGACGTTGGCGCGAGAGTTTGGCGCGACTGCGTTCCTTGAAGTTTTCCCGCATTGCACCGACCCATTTTGGGATCTTTGAGGATGCTGCTTGGCAGATCGACGAGTTGGATAAAAATCTCGCCTCGATGGAAAAGTGGCTGGAAGGCGTGATGATTTCGGACCCATCCATTGAAGAGTTGCGCGGGCATTTTACCGACTGGATGAATAATGAAGCCAGGGAGAAGGGGCTGAGCGAAGATGTGCTGCGCGCCTATTCGTTGGCGAACCCGGTGGGTATGAGCGCCGATGGCTTGATGCGCTACTGGAAGAAGGTGCGAAGCGCGTAATTTGTCATACCAATTGAGTGATGCTTGAAACATGCCAATTTGGAACAAAAAAGTTATACTTCCATTCCAAGGAGATGATTATGAAGGACTTTTTAGCGATCTCCGATTACACATCGGATGAAATCAAGGATTTGCTCGATGTTGCACTAAAACTAAAAAAGCAGTACTTTAAGAAGGGGAACAAACCAATCTTCCAAGGTAAGGTGTTGGGGATGATCTTCCAAAAGCCGAGCCTGCGTACCCGTGTTTCTTTCGATATGGCCATGCGACATTGCGGCGGCGATGCGCTCTATCTTTCGCCCAATGAAATTGGTCTCGGCAAGCGCGAATCCATTGCGGATGTGGCGCGGGTTCTATCCGGCTATGTGCAGGCGTTGATGGCGCGTGTGTTCGATCACGAGCACGTCATCGAGCTGGCAAAGTGGTCAGATGTTCCCGTGGTCAACGGCTTGAGCGACTACAACCATCCCTGTCAGGGTATGGCGGATGCGCTGACCATTGTCGAAAAATTCGGGATGAAGTCCAAAGGCTTGAACGTGTCATACGTCGGGGACGGAAATAACGTCGCCGTTTCGTTGATGCACGTCTCCGCGCTTCTTGGCTGGAACTTTACATTAGCCAGCCCAGAAGGCTATGACCTTAACCCGAAAGCGGTGGAGGTCGGCGAGAAGATTGCCAAGAAGACCAAGAGCAAGCTGACCTTCCTGCGCGATCCGCATGAAGCCGTGAAGAAGGCGCATGTCATCTACACCGATACCTGGACCAGCATGGGGCAGGAAGAAGAAACCGCCAAACGCGAGAAAGTTTTCCCGCCGTATCAGGTCAACGCTCAGTTGGTCAGTGAAGCGGATAAGGACGTCATCGTGATGCATTGTCTGCCTGCGCATCGCAATCAGGAACTGACCGATGAAGTGGCGGATGGTCCGCATTCGGTCATCTTCCCGCAGGCACATAATCGTCTGCACGCGCAGAAGGCGATCTTGGCGCGCTTGTTTGATGTGGCATAGGCTTGGAGAATCGATTAATGGACACCAAGGAATTTATCCAGATCGAAGAACAGTACGGCGCACATAACTATCATCCGTTGGATGTGGTCATCGAAAAAGCGGAAGGGGTATGGGTCTATGAT
>JAHDWC010000305.1 GCA_023382575.1 Anaerolineales bacterium | reverse complement strand
GTTGTACCTGAATTGACCCAGTCCATCGAACCGACCCCTGTGCCCACCCCGATCATCGAAGAGGATGCCTACATCACGCTGCAGGGCTATCCGCGCGTTTCAGCGTGGTTCATTGCCATGCTGATCATCCTGTTGGGGTCCGGTATTATGTATGCCATTGCCTCACAATTCGTCCGACGACCATCAGCATTGCGCTGGTCGTTGGGCATTTTGCTGGGTGGCTTGGCTGCCTACAACCTGCTTGCATTTGGCGTCTTTGGTGTCCCCGTCTGGCTGGCAGAGACCGGATTATCCGGCGCTATTCTGTTCACGCTTGCCGGGCAGGCATTTGGTTTTATGGGCGGCTGGCTCTGGTCGCGGACGGAAAAATAAAAATAGTACTTTCGAGTAGCTGATCCAATAGAGTTTGGTGATACCATGTCCTCTCAACTCTGTGGCAAGGAGAAACATTGATGGAAGCCAACAACAAGAGCAGCAAGACCCACAAGGCAAAACAGCCCCCGATCCTGTTCGAGAAATCCCAGGCAATTATCAAGGAATTGAACAAGAGACTGGGAGGTACGCTCGTTACTTATTTCAATAACCCACGCGGGAGCGTCTGCCACGATGATGTGCTGGCGCTTTTCGAATTGCTGGAAAAAATCGGGCATCAAGAAAAGATCTATCTCTTCATCAAATCCAGCGGCGGTAACGGACAAGCCTCCCTGCGTATCGTCAACTTACTTCGCCAATATTGCAAGGAAGTGATCGCCGTCATCCCATTGGAATGCGCCTCCGCCGCGACGATGATCGCACTGGGCGCGAACGAAATTCACATGGGACCGATGGCCTACCTTACACCTGTGGATACGTCCCTGACGCATGCGCTTTCTCCCATTGACCGTGACAATGACCGCGTCAGCGTCTCGCTCGATGAGTTGACACGCGTCGTCCGGCTGTGGCAATCTCAACGGTCCGACCAGAACGAGAACCCCTATCAACAGCTTTTTCAGTACGTTCATCCGCTGGTGATCGGTGCCGTGGATCGCGCCGAATCCCTTTCCATCATGTTATGCCGCGAACTGCTCGCATATCACATCACGGAAGAAAGCAAGCAAAGCGAGATCGCCAATGCACTCAATGCCAAGTATCCTTCACATGGTTACCCCATTTTGTTCGAAGAAGCGAAGCGCATTGGGTTGGCGGTCAGCCATCTTACACCTGAGATCAATTCGCTTTTGCTGGAACTCAACGAACTTTACAGTGAAATGGGACAACGCGCCACCACCGACTTTGATGACACGCACGCGCACGGCAATGAGATTCTCAATATTTGGGAATCGACCGGCGTGCTGGTCTACTACCAACAAGACAAGGACTGGTTCTATCGTACCGAAGAGCGACGCTGGATCTCGCTCAACGACAACTCCAGTTGGCGGCGGATGATCAAAGAAGGGAACAAGGTTCAGAAATCCATTCTGCATATTGCGTAAGTTGACAAGGCGTACCTTTCAGGTGCGCCTTTTTTTGCCCGAAAAAACGTTAATAATATTCTTTTGCAAAACCTTTGCAAAAACTGTGCATTGTGGTATAGTACATCCACTAAAACGGAAAAGGATTTCATGGTTACACTTCCTCACCTCAAATTCAATGACCCTGCGCCCGATGTCTCTTTGTTGGATGCGAATGGCAAATCGATTCAGCTTTCGTCGCTTTGGAAGAAGAACGTCCTCGTGCTGGCGTTCACCCGCCATTTTGGATGTCCGCAATGCAAAGAGATGGTGGACCAACTGATCGACTCGCATCAAGCTCTGACTGAGAGAGGGTTGCGCCTCGCGATTGTTTCCCACGCCTCAGCCGAATCTGCCAAGGCGTTCTGTGAGCAGCGCGCGCCCAGCGCCATCTGCCTCGCCGACCCAGATCGAAGCGCGTATCGAGCCTATGGCTTGTATCGCGGCACTCCCTGGCAGACGTTGATCTCGCCGCGCATCTGGCTCTCGAACCGTCGGCTTGCCCGCACAAAAGGCTACAAACCCGAGGTCCCGCCAGCCGGGCAGGATGCCTATCAAATGTCTGGCACCTTCATCATCGGCATGGACGGGCGCGTCCGCCTGCCCTATTACTACGAAGACATCGCCGACCATCCGCCTGTTGACCTGCTCTTGCACGGCGTGATGGGTGTGGACTGGAACAAACCTTTCGATTCGAAACCGCTGGTTTGATTGGAAAGAAATATGATAAAAAACGTTACTTTGGCAACTTATCTCGCGATCAAGGAAGTCATCCGCAACCGTGGACGGTTCTTCCTCGTCGCTTTGGTCATCGCGCTCATCACCTTGCTGGTGTTGTTCATCGCCGCTCTGGGCGAAGGACTCGCCAATGGCAACCGTCAATATGTCGCAAATCTGGATGCGCAGCTGGTCGTCTTTCTGGAGAAGTCCGATTACATCATTTCATCCAGCCGCTTGGAGACGAATACCGCCCGTTCCATCCGCCGCGTGGATGGCGTGGACGATGCCGGCGCGATCTATACGTCATCTACAGAGATTGTATCTTTGGACGAGCCGCTGAAGGTATCCCTGCTTGGTGCAGAGCCGGGCAGACCCGGCATGCCGCCTATCGTGGCAGGACGCGAATTCCGCAGCGGCGAAGCCCGTGAAACGGTCATCGACCAGCAGGTGGCATATCGCACCGGAATCCAGATCGGTGATGTGATCGAGGTCCGCTCCACACAGGGTGTAGACGATGAATTCTTCGAGTTGAAAGTCGTCGGCTTGGTCAGCGGACAATCCTATTTCTTCCAGCCAACCATCTTCG
>JAHDWC010000304.1 GCA_023382575.1 Anaerolineales bacterium | reverse complement strand
TGCTCCGCTGCTGGGTCTGGTGCTGAAAGTCGAAACTGATCCCAAAGGCGAAGATCAGGTTGTGAATTGGATGTTCGCCGATACAAGTTTCATCAAATCCCTGGCGCTTGTTCTGCCAGGAAAAAAGAAAAAATAAAAATAATAAACCTGGAGTAATTTATGAAAAAAGTATTTCCCCTCATCATCGCGGCGATTGTGTTCGTCATCGCCCTTGTTCTGTTACGTCCCGCGCCTTCGCGCACAGTGGTTACCGCCGCGTATGACCTGCGCGCCGGTCATGTATTGCAAGATGAAGACCTGACCCTGATGTCCGTGCCTGATGATGTGCTGGCAGTGGATGTCATCACCGACAAAGCCATGCTGATCGGACAGCCGCTGCGCATCGACCGTGGACAGGGCGATGTCATCCGCGCTTCGCAGCTCGGCAACCTGATCACCGTCGAAGCCAATGAACGCGCGATTGCCGTGCATGTCACCGATGCCAGCGGCGTGGCTGGACTGCTCGTGCCCGGTCAGCGGGTGGGCGTGATCGCCTCCATCCCGCAGGATGACACCAGCAGCACGGGCGACACTATCGTCAGCAGCGCATACACCACGGATGGCGTCTATCCAGATGGCAATGTCTGGGGCGAAAGCGTCACCCCGCCCGATCACAGTAATTCCGAGGGTGGCGCATATCTCGGCAGCGGCACATTCTCCAAGTCCACCATCGAAGGATTGCGTGTGCTGTACATTGACCCAACCTTTGCCGCCAACATGGGTGCGAATGTCGTCCCGCAGGCAACAGATCAGGGAACACTGGGCGGGGTCAATACCAACGAACGCACGCGCGAAGGTACTGTCCTGCTTGCAGTTCCGACCAATCTGCAATCCATCTTCTATGACTTTGGCGCATCCGGCGGCGTTTCTCAAACACGCTCCGTGAACGCATTGGAATTATTGGCTGCGTTATCAGGCTTGGATGGTGCAACGGTGACACTCTATCTGATGCCGCAGACCGGCGCCACACAATTTACCTCACCCGGACTCTGGCTGCCTGATTTGATCCTGGCTCCTGAAACCCCCGAACCCGTCGTCCCAACCGTTGCGCCAGTCGTGGTTCCGTAAATGAGTTGGACTAACCAACCCACACCACAAGGCGGTGGGCAGGATGCACCGGTCAGCGTTTTGCTGGCTCACAAAGATATGGAGCGTACCACCGCCTGGTATCAAGCGCTGCAGGTGGACTCGCGTTTTCGCGTGTCCTCGATGGCGAACACCCCGCAGGACTTCCGCGCCAAACTTGCATCATCGCCTGAAATCATCCTGCTCGATGCCACTGTCTTTGATGGTCCACCTCCATTAACCGAAGCGCTGACCTCGGTTAGTGGCGCGGTCTACCTGATCGTGCCTGGCGGCGTGAACACGGAACTCATCGAACAGTTCAAAGCTATTCAATCCGTGAAGTCGGTCTCCGTGGGCGATGTCAACATCGCGGACTTCATGACCCGTGCATATGCGGATGCCCTGGCTCTCAGACGCACAGTCTCTGCGATTTCTCCCACCGCCTGGTCAGGTGGAGGTTCACAACGCGGCAACACTGGCGCGGGTGGACTGCGCATCGTCACGGTCTGGAGTCGCTCAGGCGGCACAGGCAGAACAACGATCGCGATCTCATTGGCACAGGCCGTTGCGCGACGTGGATTGAAAACACTGCTGATCGGACTCGGCGCGCCGGATGTGATCCCGTTGCAGATGGGCTTGCGCCCTGAACCTAACATCGTTTCGTGGATCTCAAATCCAAACGATGAAGGCTTACGCTCCAGTATCCAAATGGCGGGTGAACTGCATGTCTTAGCGGGCTTTCCCGACATCCTCTCGGAATCACAGGGCGACCGTCCCGCTGAAGCCAGTGGCTCGATCAATGAACTCGTCACTTCCGCCGCGTATGGCGGGTACTCTGCCATCATCCTCGATACCCCCGCTGCGGGCGGCGTCACGCCCAGAGCATTATCCGCCGCCAATACCTGGCTGATGGTGGCGCGTCCGACTGTCTCGGACGTTTGGATGTCCGCCGAATCGTTTCGAACGGTGACGCAGAAGATCGCGGGACAGCACCGCATCACACCAGGCAATATTTTCGTTGTGCTCAACCAGCGCACCAATGGCATGTTGACTGCCGATCAATGGCACGGCGCGGCGGATGCGGCTTGTCGCAAGATGAACTTGAATGTGGGCTTCCCACCTGTCATGGCGACCATTCCGCATTCCATTGATGTTTCGCTGGCACAGGATAGCGGACGTTCTGCCCTGGATGCTTCCGACGATTTCGCGCGTCCCATTCATCGCCTGAGCGAAATGCTCTTCGGCGGCGTGGTGGTACCCGTCGGTCAAACTGCGAAGGATGACGGCGTGATCCACTTCGGACCGCTAAAGATCAGGACAAAGAAATGAGTTGGGATTCTGTTGTACCCCCATTCAACGCTGCTGATCGCGCGCGCGTCATCGAGGAAGTCGCCGGGCAGCTTCAAAACCTGTCCCTGGCAGAGATGCGCGGAGAGCGCGAGAAGTTGGTCGGACGCGTCGTCCCATTGGTTTTGTCTGTGGTTTCAAAATTCGGATTGCAAGCTTCCTCTGACCAGGTGCATGAAATTGCCCGCGATGTTGTTGCGCGCGTGGGAGGTCTTGGATTTCTTGAACCACTGCTGCGCATTGACGCAAATCTATCCGAGATCGCGGTCACGACGGATGGCGGGATCTGGGTGCAGCGCAAGGGTGCGGGCAACTTTGAGAAGTTACCCGTATCGCCATCGCTGACCGATGTCT
>JAHDWC010000303.1 GCA_023382575.1 Anaerolineales bacterium | reverse complement strand
CCGTCGGGAGTGCTGAGCCAAAGATCGGAACCGAGATCAAAAAGGTACGCGCACTGGATGAAACGATCTCAAGCGGATCGACAGGCAGGACGTCAATGATGGGCTCGTAGCTCGCTCTCACCTGAACAATGATGCGGTCCCCATTCTGGATCACATTGTCTTCGATCGGGCAGCTATCTGCATTGGGGTCTGGGTCAATATCAAGAATCTGGATTTGATCTCCATCGGAAGTCAAGCCGCGATCATAGGTGATATTGATGTCATCGAATTCTGTCAAAATGGCGGAACGATTCGCCGTATCCCGAATCCCTTCACAATCCTGGTAGTAGGTCATCCCGTCGAACTCGCCCGAACCTGCTCCGTACCTTGCGGCTTGGCGCGAAGCGTTCGCCACTGAAGCGAGGATGAAGATCATGCGCGAGACTTCGATAACTCCATATAGAATTATCAATAACAACGGCAGAGCAAGCATGAACTCGACCATAGCCTGCGCGCGGAAATGTCTTGGGCGTTTGAAGAATCGTCTATTCATACATACTTATCCTGGTACAAGAAGCGCAAGAAAACGCGGGAAAAAGACCATCAGAAAGGCGCTAATGACAAAATAGGGTCCGTAAGGAATGAACATCATAAGCGCATTTTTTTCGTATTTTCTTGTGATCAACAGAACGACCACCAACAAAAAGCTGACGATGCCGCCGAGCAAAATGCTGAATAGGATCATGAACCAGATCAATGGCCAACCGACCAAAAAGCCTAAGATTGTGACAAGAATAACATCTCCTGCGCCAAGCGCTTCCTCGTCGTCGTCCTGCTGACCGTTTGCTTCCAGTCGTTTGATGCGCATGCGGGTGAACAGTACACCCAACAAATAGAACGCCATCATGATGAGGAAACCAGCTAATCCGCCAAGCAAGGTTGGGACTAATCCGTGGGAAAGAAAGCCGAGCGCGAAAGCGAGCACTGCGCCGACAATGCTGGTCGGATGCAGGATTAACCGATGTTCCATGTCGATCACGATCACAACTGCAAAATAAATAAGCAAAAGAAAACTAAGAGCAAAGCCAAGCTTGGTGGGCGGTTGTAACCAAACATAAATTGTCACAGCGACCAAGGCAACCTGCACGATCCAAGGGCGGATTCCGCGTGAATGTCCGCTGGCACAGCGCTGGAAGAGCAGATACTCCTTCGGCGAATAGGATGCGTTACATTCGGGGCAGGTTGGCTGGCTGAAACGTCTCGTAACGGGGAGCACATCGGAAAGATAGTTCACAATCCAACCAGCGAGCCACCCCAGTAATGTTGGGATAATCAATAGAATCGACATCTTGAATTATTATAATTCCAATTGTGTAGGCAGGCAAAACTGCCTTTTGGTGTAAGTCAATTGCAATGTTCTTGGCGATTTCCGAAATCCGCCTTACAATTTTGAAGAGTTAAGGAGATGACATGGAAGAATTTATCATTGAAGGTGGGGTTCCGTTACATGGGGAGGTGCTCCCATCGGGAAACAAGAATGCTGCGTTGCCTTTGCTCGCTGCATGTTTGTTGACTGACGAGCCTGTCGTGCTTCACAACGTTCCGCAAATTCGTGATGTGCTTGCCATGCGGAGACTCATTGAAAGCATTGGGTCTGTCGTGGAGGAACTGGATGCAAATAGTTGGCGGATCACTACCCGCGAATTGACCGCTTCACACTTGGACCCGGATCTTTGTCGCCGCATCCGGGCTTCAATCCTCATTGCGGGACCTGTCCTTGCCCGCTCTGGCGGGATTACCCTTCCGCCGCCTGGTGGCGATGTGATCGGTCGCCGCCGACTTGATACCCATATTCTTGCCTTGCGGGCATTGGGTGCTCAAATCACATACAATCGTGTCTTCGACATCCAAGCCACCGAATTGCGCGGCGCTGACATCCTTATGGATGAAGCCAGCGTCACCGCAACGGAAAATGCTGTCATGGCGGCCGTCTTTGCGAAAGGGGTGACGCGCATCCGCAATGCGGCATCTGAACCGCATGTGCAGGAATTATGCAATTTCATGAACTTGCTGGGTGCAAAGATCGAAGGAATTGGCTCGAATACCTTGCACATTCAGGGCGTTTCCCACTTACACGGTGGCGAATATACAATTGGGCCAGATCTGCTGGAAGTGGTTAGTTACATCGGTGCTGCAGTGGTCACACGCGGGACAGTTCGCGTCCGCAATGCAGGAGTCGAACATCTTGAGATGGTTGCGCAGACGTTTCACCGTTTTGGCGTCCATTGGAAGGTGGATGGCAAGGATATTATTGTCCCTGCCGACCAATCCTTAGTCGTTCAATCAGATCTCGATGGCGCTGTGCCGGAAATCAAAACTAACGTCTGGCCTGCATTTCCCACTGATTTGACAAGTATTGCCATCACAGTTGCGACTCAAGCGACAGGCTCTGTCCTTTTCCATGATTGGATGTTCTCAGGTCGCATGTATTTTACAGACAAGTTGGTTGGCATGGGAGCGCGCATCATCCTATGTGACCCGTATCGCTGCTTGATCCAGGGACCGACGCAACTCTACGCTGAAAAGTTGGAGAGTCCAGATATCCGCGCTGGCATGGCCCTTTTGTTGGCCGCATTGGCCGCGGAAGGCACTTCGAAAATTCGCAATATCGTTCAAATCGAGCGTGGCTATGAAAAAGTGGACGAAAAGCTAAAGTTGCTTGGGGCAAATATCCGCCGGGCATCGGAATAGTTTCGAACAAAAAAACATCCCAATTTATTGGGATGTTTTTTTGTTCTCAAATTTTGTTATTTACGGGACAACAATCACTTCTTGTTTGATCTTGACCACAAACAA
>JAHDWC010000302.1 GCA_023382575.1 Anaerolineales bacterium | reverse complement strand
AGTAATCGGGTGTAGCGACAAAATCAGTCTCGTCCACCACACGCTCCATCTTGCACAGGTCTGGGCGCAGATGCAGCAAGTACGAGGTCTCCAATTCTCCGGCATGTCCCATCCCGCCGATCTTGGAGGTGCGATATTTGTCCAACGCTTCCGCGCCGAGCTTGCCGGATGTGTGCAGGAAGGCAGTGGCGCAAAAGATGCGGCGGTGACGTTCCCCGGCATATTTGACGATATTCACGAGAAACGACATATTGCCGCCATGTCCGCTCATCAAGTAGAAGCGGTCAAAGCCGCGCGCGACCAGCACATCGATCACGGACAGCCAGAAATCCTCGAAGGCCCGTCCGCCTGCGTTCAAGGTCGCCGCAAAAGACGCGCGGTGTGTGCTGACTCCATAGGGCATGACGGGTAACGCCATACTGCGCGTAGGCAATAAGGCAGATGTGCCTTTGGCAATCGCATCGATAATGATGGTATCGACTGAGAGGGGGAGGTGATAGCCATGCTGCTCGGTATGTCCGATGGGAATGAGGATCACCTTGCCGCGCTCACGGTCTGCTGGCAGAAATCCCTTCGCTTCCACACGGGACCGGTGAGCTTGCCGCAGAATATAAGTTGAGACCTGCGCGACGAACTGACCCTGCGGGTCGAGTCCCTGCGGCGCGAGCAAATATACGCGCGTAAACCCGTCATCGCGCAAACTGTCCAATAGGTTAATGACATAGGGATAGAACGCCGCTTCTGGGATTTCCAAGTCGCTACCGCGCCACCCAAATGGGAAGGCTGGCAAGATCCCAACCTGTGGCGGATGGGCCAGCTGGTCAGTAAGCAGGTCCAAGTCATAGCCTGAGCCGAGCGGCAGGACAAGCGGTGTATGGCGCGGCAGCTCCGCGACCGCATCCCAGGTCATCTCGTCATAATTGAAGAAGCTAGTAATGCGTGTAGTCAATTTATACCTCACTACTTTCTTTCAATTCAAAATACCTCAAACAGAAAAGAAAGCGAACTCAGGCGAGTATTTGACCAACCCGCCCAGCGGCAACGTCGTGAAACGCGTTACCATGAACTCATCATCCACCCCATATTCATTTTGCAAGTTGAACGTGCTGGCTTTTTCAAAACCAAAGCGACCATAATATTTCGGGCTGCCCAACACAACACAATAATCATATTGCAGGTCATGGCAGGCTTGCAGCCCTGCCCGAATCAATTGTGACCCAATGCCATGCGAACGAAAATCCGCATGGACGGCCATGGGCGCAAGTCCCAATCCTTTTTGTGGAGTGGGTGGGTGCGTATGAACCGGGCTGAAGAGAATATGTCCGAGGATTCTCCCGTCACCTACAGCGACGAGGGAGATCGTGGCATGTCCATTGGCTCGCAAGGCGTTGACGACTTTGCTTTCGGCATCGCTGGGGAAGGCAGCACAGAGAATCTCTTCAATGGCTTTGTAATCTTCAGGGGTTTCATTCCGAACGATAATATCCATGTTTTGGATTGTACCAATATTTCCACTTTCACTATTCTGGAATATACAGTAAAATTTTAACAGCGATGAGTCTTCTGTCCGACCATAATCCAATCGATTAAGAAACTGCGCCATGGCAGAGTACTCTGCCATGGCGCATATTGTTTTGACATTCCATCAAAAACTCATGGATGCGAGAGGAGAAGTTATGAAAAAGAAAGTGCTATATGTTTTGCTGCTTGCTGCTCTGGTCGTCTCAGCGTGTACCGGAGGTGGACAGACAGCCGTGGTCCGTGTCGGTTGGGCGGGGAGTCCCGATACGCTCAACCCGGGCATGGCAATCCTGACCGAGGCGTATACGATCTTCGAATTGGTGTACGACTCCATGTACGAATTGAACCTGGATGGTTCATTCACGCTCACTTTGGCTGAAAGCGTTTCCACCTCCGACGATGGATTGGTGTGGACGTACAAGATCCGCGATGGATTGACCTGGCACGATGGTCAGCCGTTGACCGCGGAAGATATCGCGTTTTCCTATAACCTGTACAAGGATACGCCAGAATATCCATACATGAACGGATATTACACGACCTATTTCGAGTCGATCACGACGACCGATAACAATGAAGTCGTGCTCACGTTGACCGAGGCGATCCCCAACATCGAGAGTCAATTGGTCTTCCTTTATATCCTGCCCAAACACGTTTGGGAGAACGAGGATAAACTGGAATACGAAAACACCGCGATGATCGGTTCTGGTCCGTTCAAGATGGCGGAATACGTGCAAAATGAGTTCGTGCGTCTGACAGCCAACAAGGAACACTTCCTGACGCCGCCGAAGGTGGATGAAGTCGTCTTCCAGACCTTTGAGAATCAGGATGCGCTCGTGCAGGCTATCAAGACCGGTCAGGTGGACATGGTCACTGAGATGCCGAACACTGCGGCTGAATCCTTAAAGACTGAAGAGAATGTCGAATTGGTGGTGGGTGCGCCGCTCGCCCCCGGTGTGACGGATATTATCTTCAATCAGATGGACCCTGAGAACTGCCCGACCGAAGAAGGTGGTATTTGTTCGGGTCATGCCGCCTTGCGTGATAGGAACGTCCGCCTCGCGATGGCACATGCCACCGACAAGCAGCAGTTGATCGATGTGATTCTGTTGGGATTGGGCAATCCCGGTTTGACTTTGATCCCGGATGGGCTTGGGGTTTGGTACAACGACTCGCTTCAAGATTACGAATTCGACGTTGAGAAGGCGAATCAGATCCTCGACGATGCGGGATATGCCGACACCGACGGAGATGGCGTCCGCGAAATGCCGGATGGCTCTGAGCCGTTGAACTTCCGTTTGAACTGGCCAAGCGACAGCATCAATGCGCCGCGCATGGCGGAACTGCTCAGCGAGATGTGGGGCGCGATCGGCATCTCGCTCGGGCAGGAGGCGGTCGACCCGGATGCGTTGACAGC
>JAHDWC010000301.1 GCA_023382575.1 Anaerolineales bacterium | reverse complement strand
CCCCCACTTTTTAACTGAGCCTTGCTGTTTGTTAGCAGTTGTTCCCTTTCGTCTGACTTTAACAAGTGGATCAGCGCATGACAAAAAACTCCATCGTAGGTGTCTTGGTCAAATGGCATGTCGCCAACAGAGCCATGAAAGACTTTGATTTCACCACCTAGTAGTTGATGAGCCAGTTCTATGGCTGTCTTTGAGATTTCAATGCCAGTCACTTCAAACCCGCTATCAAGAAACGGTCTCGCATTTCTTCCATAGCCGAAGCCTGGTATCAAGATTTTTTGAAAGCCTAAATTTTTGAAATGTTTACAGGTTTCAATGGCTGATATTGTTGGTTGTTCTCCCCACATAATCTGCTTATTCTTGAATGCTTCTTCCCAGAATTCATCCATGTTTTTGTGGTTCTCCTCTATTGTTAAATGAACCCTACAGTTCAAAGACAGTCTTTTTTTTGCTCTTTGGCGAAACCATCCAGCTTGTTCTACGCTTGCCGAAGAGGTCAGGCAGTTCGCCCCGCGTAGCGAAGCGGAAACGGGAAGCATATCATTCCAGCACGATCGGGACGCTTTGTTGGGCGGTGGTTTTGAAATGGCATTATGCTACTCGGTTTCATAGTCTTTTCGATATACAAGAACATCTTGTATCACTTGGAAATCAAACGACTCGTAAAGCCGAAAAGCAGTATTTCGATAGTTATCCGTTTCAACAAAGATATTTTGCGCTCCAAGAGACTGGAGGCGACGCAAACCTTCTGAAAGAGCGACTCGCCCTAAACCATATTGACGAAAATCTTTATGACTGCCTAATGGCTCAACATGCCCTGTCACTGAATTTTCATCGAACCAGCAAATACAAAAAGCAACCAGGCGTTTATCAGGAGATTCAACAACTATATCCAAATCTGACTTGTAATTAGGATGCTGAAGTGTGCGCATTCGCCAATCTATTGTCATATTTTTGCTTTCAAAAACAGATTGGTGAAGTTCAACATAATTCTGTACTTCTTTTTCTCCTGCCAATGAGCGAACGGTAAAGCCTGCCGAACGAGGTTTGTACACTTTTACAGGCGTATGAGAGGATCGGCGCATCAGTACTTTTGACCAGGAATCTTCACCAACATCCGATTGACATTTGAACCCTGCGTTTTCTAAATCGCGGATTCGGTTATTTTGCCCAGAGAAAACCATGACAAACCATGCAGAACGAGCGTAAGGCGTATTCTTTACGGTTTGAGCGCGTTGGTCTGCCCATGAAAGGATTTCTCGATGCAGATGTGATTCGTATTCAGGATGGCATACATAATCAATTGTCCAAAAAGGCGATTGAAGTATCGCCCAAGCGACAAGTTGTTGATTTTCATCAAACCACAAATTGATATTTTCGAGATTATCGAATGCCCACGAACTAAACCGATAAGGCAAGTCTACGACATGGAGATTATTTTCTGAACATTGACGAGCCAGAGCAGACATTAGATATTTATCTTGCTCGGTTGAATAAGTGCGTTGAGTTATTATCATCGGATAATCCATAATTTCTCGAATTTATTATGAAGTGAACCGCCCAACGGCTTGCGGCTCGTCCCGTGTGCTCTTCACGAGGTCCCTGCGCTGGGGGAGCGGCGTTCGTCCGAGGTCAGGCAGTTCGCCAGCGGAGACGGGGTGCATATCATCCCAGCACTATCGGGACGCTTTGTTAGGTGGCGGTTTGTTGAAGTGATGTCAATTGCAAACTTGCAACCAATGACGCAATTCTAGGCATTATAACTTTTAGGTTTTCGTCAAAAATAATCGGTGCTTCATTATCAGCGACATCCGTTAATCCCCTGATTTCTAAATAAGGGATTTTCATAAACTGAGTCGCCCTTGCACCGCCTGCGCCTTCCCAAGCAACGGCAAGCGCACTTGTCAAGTTATGTAATTCTTCAGCACGGGGACGTTCAATAACATCTTCATCACCACTGGCTATTTTGCCAAAATGAATTTTGAAGCCATTGGAAAGAGTAGAGTTGATAGATTGTATTTTTTCAATATGAATTGACGAACCAGCAAAGTCAGGTAATGGACGTTTGGCAAACTTAAGATTGTAGTCATGCTCAACCGTAGATGTAGCAACAACAATATCGCCAATGTTGATAAAATGGGCAATTCCGCCAGCCGCACCAGCACAAATAACAAGAGAGATATTTGAAATTAAGTCTAAAAGATGTTGAGTTTGGACACCAAATTGTGTTTTACCATGTCCGCCTTGTGCAAGGAAAAGTTTTAATTCCTTGATTTCATGTATTGTTAAATTTCCAATGGTTTTGGGAGTGGAGTAGTAGCCCATAGCATTAAATGCTTCGAGCAACGGAGTAAATTCATCAATCAAGGGGGTGAGAAGAAGTGTGTACATTGGACAAATTATACGCGAAGCCACCTAACGGTTTGCGACAAAGCCCTCGTAGAGGGTCGTCCCCGAGCGGAGCGAGTGGGATCGCGAAGCACTGCGCTGGGGCAGTGGACGGCGAAGCCGTCCAGCCAGCCTGTCCTGCCTGCACCTTGCCGCAGGCACAGGTGGACAACAGTCCAGGGAAAAAGGCTAAGGCGTGAAAAATGCTTGACTGCGAAGCGTGCCGCAGATCGGGTGAGCGCGCCTCCCACTCTGCCCAGACGACTGTCCCTGACAAAGCCAGACCGATGACCTACTCGATGATAAAGAGCAAGGCACCCAACAGCATAAGCCATTTAATGCGTGACATGGAAGGATTTTATAGCCGAGCCCATGAGGCAGGTTCAACCTCCCATGTGGGGGATGGACGTGTGGAAGTGTGTACGGCTTGGGCGACATCCTGTCGCCCCTATGGGTGGGTGCTGAAATGCCACCCACCATATATGGGGGTGTGGAATCGACATTTATGCAGGTTTCAGGGTTCCCAAAGCCGCTGAGACCTCAACAGATGTCAACAGATGTCAACACATCTCAACA
>JAHDWC010000300.1 GCA_023382575.1 Anaerolineales bacterium | reverse complement strand
CGTCTTACTTGTGTTTTCAGCGATGAACTTGTCCAGTTCGGAAAGCGGAATGCGGGTCGACCCCGCTCCTGCCCGAAAAAACTTCAGCCTTCCCTGGGAGAGCCAACGATAGACAGTGCGATATGAAACTCGCAAATATTTCGCAGCCTCCTTCAAGGTGACATAAGTCTCCGGACGTTCTTCCAACGGGTCTTTCGTTTCGAGCATTTTGAACCTCCTGTAATGGGTTAAAATAAAAAGCGCATATGGATTACCCATATGCGCCTTGTGAGGGAACGCGTTTATAGAGAGGCGTTTAGTTAGCCCATTTCACGAAGAAATGCCCGCCCTCTCCGCCAAAAAACATCCCGTTATTGGGATGTTTTCTTTTAGATACACATGCTTTCAATAAATCAAAGACCCGACTTGCGTCGGGTCTTTGATCATTTTAAGGCTATGGAGTTGGAGTGGCTTCCACGGAGAGCGGCGTCCCAGCGAAGATCATCAGGCTCGATAACACTTCGGTATGGCCGGGGACATCTGCCTTCGCTTCGGAGATGAACTCATACAGAAGGGATGAATCCCAATTTCCATCACCAAGGATGTCAGTCCCAGTGGAGGCGCCTTCAGCGCGGCGTGAACCGGCAAGGATGCCTTCATAGCTGCTCAGGTCTAATTGCGCCGGTGAGACCGCCAAATCCACCGAATGGCAGGAGATGCAGGAGAATGAGCCGGAATACCATAGGTTGGCTTCTACAAAAAGCGGCTTGACTTCATCAAACGTGGACTCGCAGTTCGTCCCATTTGAGTCGGTGAACTGAAAGGCTTCCGTATCCGAGGCGCCCGCATCGACCCAGGCGCCGACGAGGTCTGCCGCGGCAACGTAGCAAACGTCCGCAGCCGCCACGACCATGCTGTCTTCAGGCTGCATGGCAGGCAACGTGGCGGGAATCAACGTTGGGACGGGCGTGCGGGAAATCGGAATATCACCGCGGTTACACGAGAGGGTAAATCCGCAGGCGCTTACATACACCAGCCCCACCCAGGTCAACACGCCGACTAGAAAAACGCTGATCGCGCCATAGATATATTTCTTTACATCATCATTCATCGTATGAACCCTCCCCTATTCCGCAGGCTTGAGCGTGCGCAAATAATTGACGACATCCCAACGTTCGCGGACGGTGAGATTCTCATTCAACGCCGGCATCTGACCGGAAAATTCGACATCCGGGAAGAGGCTGTTGTTTGGGTTGGAAATGCCGTTCGAGATCGTCAGGAACCAACTGCCATCAGACTTGGCTTGCACCACGTCGCTGGTCAGATCGGCAGGCTTCTTTTTGACAAGAAAAGCGGCGATCGTTCCAGTGCCGCGTCCATCCAGCCCATGACACATCTGACAGTGAATGGCGTACAACTCCGCACCGCGGGTAATGGATACATCATCGGCAGGCACAGGATTGGTTGGCTCGCCCATACCGGGCAAGTATGCAGCTCCCTCCACCGGAATGGACTGGGCAGGAACCGGACGGGGCTCTTCCTGGTCATCGAACGATTCCTGAATCTCCATGAACACGACCCAATCGATCTTGATGACATCGAAGGAAAAGGTCATCAGCGCGGCAACCAGCACGCCCAGCGCCGCAAATACAACGACGAGTTGTTTAAAAAGTCTCATAAGTGTTGCGCCTCCGCAGGCTTCACGGACTCGGCGCCTAGTTTTTTCAAGGCGTCTGTGATTTTATTCTCCTCCACGTGCGAGCACTCAACGAGGATGGCGATCTTTCCGTCGCTGACTTCGGGCACATACTTCATCGGACGGTAATTCGGGAAGAAACTGTCGAGGAACACACCGATGAAGGTAGAGAGTAACATGCCGAGCATGGTCAATTCAAACAAGAGAACCACACTGGGCGGACCGGGAATAACTGCCTGTGAACTGACCTGAATCGGATAAGGATACAGGAGCGGGGAAACGAAAGCCAGAAATGCGCCTCCGAGGAACCCGAGAACAGCGCCGCCAAATGCGATGCGCGGCACATTCGTCCATTGACTGGGACGACCCAGCATGGCTTCGGTCACAGGGATGCCAGAGATGACATTCATGCAATCATCGTGGACACCCAAGGCGCGGAGCTGCTCGATGGCATCTGCCGCAGGTTCGAGGTCCGGGAAGACCGCTAAAATATCTACAGATTTGGATTCAGCCATTGCATCCTCCTATTCCAATTCGCTGACCGTAACCACGGTCTCGCGTCCATATTTCTTGAGGGCGTGCGCCATCTGGCCTTCCTGCACTTCCCAAACAGGGATCATTGGGATCACTTTGGAAGCAAGGACATACAGCAAGATGAAAAGCGCCACCGTACCAATCCCCAGCGGAATTTCCACACCGGGGGTATACATGCGCCAGGTGAAGGGCATCCGGTTGATGGAAAGCGAGATGGGGATGATGATATAGCGTTCGAACCACATGCCCACGTTGATGAGAATACCCACAACGGAGACCAGAATCGGATTGGCGCGCCATTTCGGATTCCACAAGATCGCCCAGGGAATGGCTACATTAACAACCAACATGGCAAACCACATCCAGCCAAGCGGACCCGCTTCATGGAAATGCAAAAGCTGTTTGGTCCACGCATCACCGCCATACCACTGCACCATGTAATCGTTGAAGAAGAAGTAAGCCCAAGCCATCGAGATGATGAGCATAAGTTTACCGATGGCATCAAAGTGTTCGGCACGGATGAAGTAATCCATGTGCTTCATATTGCC
Source organism: Anaerolineales bacterium (assembly GCA_023382575.1). Classification (GTDB taxonomy): domain Bacteria; phylum Chloroflexota; class Anaerolineae; order Anaerolineales; family Villigracilaceae; genus Villigracilis. The sequence continues at coordinate 243 of JAHDWC010000300.1, read as the reverse complement.
GCGGATGGCCGCCAGCACAACCACTGCCGCGCCCATGCCGGAATGCAACGCGCCCACAACGAAGTATGGACCAAAAATGGTCGAGTTCCAACCGGGGCGGGTGGCGGCGGCAAAATCCCACGACACGATAGTATGCACCGAGAACATGACCGGGATGATCGCAAAGGCGAAAATATTCATCGCATTGCGCAGGTGGGCCCATTCCCCTTCTGTACCACGGAAGCCCAATGCAAGAACCTTATA
>JAHDWC010000299.1 GCA_023382575.1 Anaerolineales bacterium | reverse complement strand
ACACATGATCGAAACTCAGGATCTCAGTAAACAATTCCACGACTTTATGGCCGTGGATGGAGTCAATCTGTCCGTTGAATCCGGTCAGATTCTGGCGTTGTTGGGGCAAAATGGCGCCGGGAAGACCACCACCGTCCGCATGTTGACGGCGCTGTTGCAACCCACTCGTGGTTGGGCGCGCGTCGCGGGATATGATGTTGTCAGGAACGGACATGATGTCCGCGCCTCGGTGGGAGTGCTGACCGAGCAGCATGGTTTGTACATGCGTATGACTGCGGTTGAATATCTCGACTTTTTTGGGCAGGTCTATAGTCTTTCGCCAGCAGTGAGGAAGTCGCGCAGTGAAAATCTGTTGGATTATTTTGGGCTGACCGAAGCCTCGAAACGCCGCATCGGAGAATACTCGAAGGGGATGCGTCAGAAATTGGCCTTGGCGCGTGCGATGATTCATGATCCGGGCGTGTTGTTGTTGGATGAACCCACCTCGGCAATGGATCCAGAGTCCGCGCGGCTTGTGCGGGATGAGATCGCGCGCCTCAAATCTTCCAGCCGGACGATTGTCATCTGCTCGCATAACCTGACCGAAGTGGAGGCGCTGGCAGACAAGATCGCCATCATCTATCGCGGAAAGGTTTTGGTGCAAGGCACATTGGAGGAGTTGAAACGTCAGGTGTTGGGCTTGCCGGAATATGAGATCCAATTTGCGGATGCCTGGGATGCGAGCGGCTTGGAATTGCCCCAGGGTGTGGAGAAGCTGTCTGCAACGCCGACTCGTTTGAAGGTCCGCGTGGAGGCGCCGCAGGAATCGAATCCGCAGATTCTCAAGGCTTTGTCGGCGGCTCCAGTCATGGCGTTCCAGGAGGAAGCGCGGACATTGGAACAGGTCTATCTCAAAGTCATGGCGGAAGCGAAGGGACGTGATTATGTTCAATAAATTGCGACCCGTGTGGCTTGTGGCGCGGCGCGAGATCCGTGACCAGTTCCGCGATTGGCGCGTGTTGATGCCAATGGCGATTTTGACGCTGGCTTTCCCATTCCTGATGAACGAGTTTGCAAGACAGGCTGTGGATTTTCTGAATCAGTTCGATGCAAATTTGATCCTCGACCGTCTCGTGCCGTTCTCGATCATGATCATTGGATTTTTCCCCATCACGGTTTCGCTGGTGGTGGCGTTGGAATCTTTTGTCGGCGAAAAGGAACGCGGCACGATTGAGCCGTTGTTGAGCGCGCCTTTCGATGACTGGCAATTGTATTTTGGTAAATTGCTGGTGGGCGTTGCCACGCCGTTGGTGGCGAGCTATCTTTCGATTGTGTTGTATCTTTTGATGATCTCTCGTCAGGGATTGAATTTCCCAACGCCTTCTGTGATGCTCCAATTGATTCTGTTGACCACGGCTCACGCTGTGTTGATGGTCAGCGCAGCGATTGTGATCTCGGTGCAATCCACATCGGTGAAGGCGGCAAATTTGCTGGCTTCGTTCATTGTCATCCCTGTGGCGATTCTGATGCAAGGGGAAGCGGTGCTATTGTTCTGGGGAAATGAACAGGTGTTGTGGCTGGCAGTCGCGGGCGTGCTTATTATTTCCTTGCTCTTGATCCGCGTGGGGATCGCACACTTTCAGCGCGAATATCTGTTGGGACGTGAGATCGATACGCTCAACTTTCGCTGGATGTTGAAAACCTTTTGGATGAATTTCATCGGCGGGGCTCGCTCGGTATGGGACTGGTACGGCAGGGTGTTGAGCGCCTCGTTGCGACGCATCACCCCTGCGGCGATGTTCATTTTACTCATTGCCGGAGTCAGCTTATGGGCGAGCTATGACTGGGTCATGGACAACGCCTCCGAGGCGATCTCACGCGCATCCTCAGATGATATTTCCCGATTGCAGGAGAACATCGGCGAATTACCAGACCTCGATAACTTAAGCGGACATTTAAGCGCCTCCTTCCTGTTCTTGAACAATACACGTGCCGTCGCTTTCATCTTTGTGGCGGGATTGGTGTCTTTCAGCGTGTTGGGCATTCTGCTTTACATGGTCAATGTCGCATTGATCGGTGGCTTATATGCTTTTCTGGAATTGATAGGAATGCAGCCGTTGCCGATCTTTCTGGCGGGCGTCGCGCCGCATGGGATTTTTGAACTCCCCGCCTTGATGATCGGAAGCGCAGTCGTCCTATACATTGGCGCGGCAATCGTCACCCCGCAGACGGGGAAATCGATGGGCGAAGTCATCCTTGAATTGCTGGCAGATTGGGCGAAGATTTTTATCGGTCTGGTTGTGCCATTGCTGGCAATTGCGGCGGTGATCGAAGCCTACGTTACGCCGGAGATTCTGCTGAACGTCATTGGCGGATGAGACGCAAAAGAATAAAAAAAGACGCCGCGCATACGCGCGGCGTCTTTTTAGTGGGTCAGGTCTTGTGGCTGGAAACAAGGTTCATATTCCGTGCCAAGGATAACGCGATATTGAACTGCGCTGTTTGGATCTGGCAGTGAAAGCACATTGGCTGAATACAATCCCAGCACGTTGATAATGGATTGTCGTTCGTTCGGGTCTTGCCCGACGGTGAAATCCACCAGCACAGAATTGGCATAATCGCGGCGGTCAGCCAGACTGGTCAGGGTTTGGTATCCGGCATAGTTCAGGCGCGAAGCGGCAAGCGTCTCCAGCGTGTCGAACCCGGAACCATTTTGGACTTCCACTGTGATCGTCTCGCGGACAACGGCAAAGTTGGATAAGGTCGCAGCTTCCTGCATGAGCTGACGTAACGCCTCTTCCTGCGGGAGCAGCACAGATGCGCCTCCGGGCGTGGTCCAACCCTGAACATATGGCGGACGGATGTAATAGCTGCGGATATTAGCATTGGTGAAATTGACAGCATAGGGCGCCATGCGCAACATATCTGGCAGGGTAAGGTCAGTAATGACCGTGCTGGCGAGATCGTTGTAAAGCTGGGGAATTTTGTTGAACGTATCCGTTTTCAGGGCTTTTTCGAAAAGCGTGCG
>JAHDWC010000298.1 GCA_023382575.1 Anaerolineales bacterium | reverse complement strand
GACTCTGAAAAAACTCGTCTTGAAGAATCGCCTTGTAATCCTCCCTGCCTTTTTCGATCAAAGATTCCACATCATCGACCGTCAAGGTATAACGATTATCAGTTGCCAGCAATTTCAATATATACAAAAAGGAAACCGGTGATAGGCTTTTTCTGCCTGCAATATCTCCGTTGAGCCAAGCAGAGACATTCGCACGATAACCCCTACCAACCTGTTCCCCCCGTTTTTTGATTTGACCAATTAAATATTCTGCGATGGTATTTTTGTTTTTCTTTGAACTTGGGGGCAAATATTCCGCCAGAATATTGAAGAACAGCGCCCCAAACTCGGGATAGAGTCTTGATTGTTGCGGCATATTGAGTTTCCCTACATTTTCCCTACAAAAATTTGGTTTGAAATCATTAGCATATGGGCATTGTCATATACAGACACATGTGACTGCGCAATTTTAACGGACGTTCGACCACATTGTGAATGTGTATGTGCATCAGTCACTCGCAACCGGTAGCGTACAGGACTGAGGCATGAGGCAATTTATGTCACAAATACCCGCACATCTCGATTTTTCGAAAGATGAGAGACAAATGCATACAATCCATGATCAAGCTACAGAGTGGCGCGGAATTCCCGAACCACTGAGCGAGATACTATTGCACATTTTTTTGCGCCTTCAGGCGAGTGCCACAGGAAATGGAGGTTCAAATGATTAACCCATCCCCTACCGATAAACACCTACAAGGAGACAATATGAACGAGATTAACAAAGAAGCGGCGATGTACATTCGTTTTCGCCCTGGTAATTATAAGGAACTCAAATCCCAACTCATCGGGATTACGAAGTTGGCAATGGCTGAAGGAACCACAATCACTCAGCTCTACATTGATGAGGTGCCTGTGGTTCAGTCCATCGAGCGTCCTGAACTTCAGCAGTTATTGCAGGATGCGGGTGCTGGAAAGTTCCAAGCACTTTATGTCTACACGAAAGACAGATTGGCAAGGGATGACCACCAGGCAAACACGATTTTGACGCAATTGGCATCAATGAGTGTCCATATACACTTTGTTGCTGAAACACTTCCTCCCCATTCTATGGGGTAACCCCTGCCCTTCTCAGCCCAATGACCGCCTGTTAGCAGTACCCAACAGGCGGTTTCAAAAACACTCAAGACCGCTAACCCATGAATAATAATCATTTAGAAACAGGCTCCGCCTATATCCGATACTCCTCCACCATGCAAGATGACTCTTTCAGTCTCGATGCGCAGCTTCGCCAGATCAAGATCCGGGCAGCTTCTGATGGCGTTGAGATTGTAAAAGTCTACTCTGACCCGGCTACTTCTGCATACAGCAAAAAAAATCGACCTGGTCTCGAGGCGATGCTTGCAGATGCCAAAAGAGGGCTGTTCAAGTTTGCTTATGTACATAAATTGGACCGCCTTTCCCGCAGGCTTGAATGGGCACTCGAAATCGTAAAGATTCTCCAAAACGCAGGTGTGACATTGCGTTCTGTTGAACAGAAGTTTGACCTGGATACTCCTGATGGCAAACTACTGTTTGCAATGTTGGGCTCGCTAGGCGAGTTTTTTTCAGACAACCTCAGCCAGGAGACCGGCAAGGGAAAACTTGAGCGAGCCACTCAGGGATATCACAATAATCAAGTCCCATGGGGATACAAGAGCGAACTGGTGGGTGTCAAGAAGCAAGCTGTTCCTGACCCGAACACCCAAGAAATCGTAAAGCAGATGTTTGAACGTTATTCAACTGGCCTTTATTATGATCAAGAGATTGCAGATTGGTTGACAGATCTTGGGCACATAACTTCGCGTGGCAGAACTTTCACCAAAGACACAGTCCGGGAGATGCTACTAAACAAGTTTTATCTTGGCTTGACCAACTACAACGGCAGGCATGGTCATAAGGGAAAACGACATGAAAAAGACCGGGTCTGGATCAAGGGTGTCCATTCCCCTCTGATCAGTAAAGAACTCTTTGAAAAGTGTCTGAAAGTCCGTGCCAGCCGCAGGCGTATGATGAATTCCAAACAGAAGACGTTTCGGGTTTACTTTCTGGCAGGCATTATCACATGCAATGCATGTAAAAGGCGCTTACGAGCCCAAAGCGCCAAAACCGGGCAATATTACCGTGAGGTTTCCAGGCTGGTTGGCGGCAGGTGTATCCACTCTGGCAAAAGCGTACGGTCGGTATTGGTAGATGAGAGTATTTCTCAGATCATGGAGAACCTGGTCCTGCCGCAGAACTGGCAGGAGGAACTCGAGAAATCGTTGATGCGCAACAAGGATTCGTTTGACCCGCAAAAAGAAAGGGATCGTATCAAGAACGATCTGCGCCGAATGCGTGAAGCTTATAAACGCGGTTTGTATGATGGAGACGAGCCCACCTTCTGGAATGAAGTCGAGAAGGTACAGGAAAAACTAAATGAGTTGGAACAGGTCGCCCCAAAGGAAATCCACCAGGCTGGTCAGGTTTTGGTAACACTTCAAGCAGCTTGGAAAGCTGCCACAACGGAAGAGAAAAGGGAACTCTGCAAGGTCATTCTCAAGAATGTAGAATTCGATTTCTCCAAGAATGAGATATCCAAAATTACTCCTCATCCTGAATACCAGATTTTATTTCGGATGATTCCAGACATACAAAGCAAATTGGAAGAATTATAAAAATGTTCTAGGATATCCACTTAAACGCTTGACAATTCAAGCAAGTCGGATAGAATAACTTCAACAATTATGTCCAAGTTGGACATAAAGAACTTTTTTTCAACTTCATTGGCAAACACACGGGTAAAAGTTACGCAGTGCAGACTCAATTCCCGTCGGGACCGCTCCAAAGATTGCTTCGATGATTCGTCGAAGCAATCTTTTTTGTTTGACTGTACTTAGTTTGGTCCAGTTGGCATATTGTGCGCAACATTCTTTGACAATCTACATCCGAGAACATTCTCAAGATCTTAACAAACGAGAAGACCTCCAGGTTCGACTGGAGGTCTTCTCATTTACTCGTCTTCCACA
>JAHDWC010000297.1 GCA_023382575.1 Anaerolineales bacterium | reverse complement strand
CTGCTTGCTGCGCCCGGCGTGCTGAGGGCGCAGCAAGCAGCGCCCCTACCTATCATTTCACGCGTGACAGGACACTAGAAAACTTGTACTATGAAGAGAAACCAACTTATAAAGTATTTGAGAAAGCAAGGCGCGGTGTTTGTGCGGGAAGGAAGCAGACATAGCATTTACCAGAAAGATCACCTGAAGACACAGGTGCCAAGGCACAATGAAATCGTGGACGAGTTGGCGCGAAAGATTTGTAAAGATCTGGACATTCCTTTTGTGAGGTGAACCATGCAATATAGAGCTGTGATCAAACAGTCAGAGGATTGGTGGATTGGTTGGTTGCTTGATCTGCCCGGCGTCAATGCGCAGGAAAGGACGCGCGAGCAAGTTATCGAATCTCTGCGCATAGGCGCTTTGGACATGCTGACGACAGAAGTTCCGTTTGAACCAGAGGGATTCATGATTACTGTGGATGTGTCTGGTCCGGCGTGGGCTATGTGAGCCCTGCGCAGAGTAAATCTTTGTTTCGATCTGTTCGATCTGCGTCCGCTGTGACGCCAACCTATGGCGAAGCCGTCCAGAACGCTCAAGAGGTGCTGGCCCTGCTGGTGGAAACGTTCGAGCAAGAAGGCAAACCCCTGCCCCAGCCCGCTCGCCAGCGCCAGACGCTGGCCCAGGTGTACTTGTAGGACTCGGTCAGGCTTGCAGTAAACGGCCCGTTTGGAGTTCGCCTCACCGGGATGTGGACTGTACACGGGCTTGTTGATAGGCGACTGACCGGTTACAATGACCCTGTTATGTGTTGCGCAGACAAGAATTCCCGGGATGTGGAGCGTACGCGGGCCTGTTGATGGGCGACTGACCGGTGACAGCGACCCTGTTATGGGCTGCGCAGACAAGAATCCCCGGGCAGTGGACTGTAACACGGGGCCGTACAATAACGTAAGCGACATGCCCCGATATTGGATGGAGAAGGTGCAGGATGCCCTGAACGAAGCGAGTAAGTCGCTCAAGGGCAGTCGGGTATTGGTGCTGGGCGTGGCCTACAAAAAGGATATCGACGACGTGCGCGAGTCACCGGCCCTGGATATCATCGAGTTACTGCGGCACAAAGGGGCCGATGTGGGTTACCACGACCCCGTTGTGCCGTCTATTCGACACAACGGTTTTGCCATGATGGGTGCGTTGGACTTGGACGCTGCATTGGCCGCCGCCGATTGTGTTGTAGTGGTGACAGATCATTCATGTTATGAGTGAATCACTATTTGGCAGAAAAGCTTGATCATTGTGGACACCCGACATACTGTCCACTGAAGTGAACTGAAAAGGGCGATACTCCCCTACTCTTACGTAAACTCCCTCCGTATTCATCCTTTCAAACAACAATTTCCTATCTATTGCAAATAACGGAACGACACAAAGAGGTGAAAAAATGCGACCTGGTTTTGTCCATGCAGATTTAGAGAATCCCATATATGTCGCATGGAAACGGTTTTTGCATGATTCGGATGAGTGGAGTCAAGAGGAGATTGCGGAGTATCAAGTCAGGGAAATCCAGCGCATTGTCCGACGCGCTTACGAAACAACACAGGGATACCGTGATCTGTTTGACCTTCACGGCTTGAAGCCGGATATGCTCCAATCTCTTGCCGACATGCACAAATTTCCTTTCGTTGAAAAGGAAATGATTCGCGACCGTCTTGATGAGTATTCAACGACGTTTGCCGGGCGAACCTACGTAACGACTGGAGGAAGCACGGGTATTCCATTTGGAATGTACCGTGATCCTGAGGCTTTTCCAAAGGAACTGGCGTCAAAGGCGCACCAATATCAGCGTATAGGTTGGCAGGAAGGTGATCGGCAAATCGTATTTCGTGGGTTACCAATTGAGACACCCGATCATATGGCATTTGAGGTGGCTTTTAATGAATTGCGCTGTTCTTCCTATCATCTGTTGCCACCGCAGATGGAGGTATACAGGCAACAGGCTTTCATATTTCGGCCGGATTGGATTCGTTGCTACCCATCCTCAGGATATGTTTTTTCTCAATGGCTTTTGGAGAAAGGCGTTCTCTTTCCGCCCGTAAAGGGCATTCTATGTGCATCTGAAAATCTGTACGATTTCCAAAAAGAGGCGCTTGGTCGCGCATTTCCTGGTGCAAGAGTCTTCAGCCATTATGGTCATTATGAACTTGCTGTACTCGCCGGGTATTGCGAATATACTGATGATTACCATGTTCTTCCGCAGTATGGATATGCAGAACTTATCGACTCCCAGGGCTGTACCGTGACTACGCCTGGACAAGTGGGTGAGATCGTCGGCACGTCTTTCATCATGCATGCGACGCCGTTCATTCGCTATCGCACCCGCGATTATGCTGTATTTAAGGGCTGGGGATGTCCAGCATGCGGACGCCCATATCAGGTATGGAGACGCATTGAAGGCCGGCTGCAGGAATTTGTTCTCACGGATTCAGGACGGCTTATTTCGATGACTGCTGTCAACTTTCATGACAATATATTTGATCATATTCGGCAATTTCAATTTTATCAAAAAGAAAAAGGACAGTTGAAGTTTCGATACATTCCCAAAAGCACCTGCAATGAAGTGATACTGCAGAGTATCCATCAACGCTTGCTCAGTAAACTTGGTAGCGATATCGCATTACAGTTGGAGCAAGTGGACAATATCCCATTGACGTCCCGCGGGAAGCACCGTTTTCTCATTCAAGATTTGCCGATTCAATTCCATGATGAAGGGAATACAGTTTGGGATGTTGACGGACAACTTCACGAGGAGATTACACATGAATGACGTAGCAATTGTTCACCTGACCAATGCGGAATATCCCTCGAATGCACCCTATCACCCTTCTAAGCGCTATCCCGAGTACCCTTTCTCAACGGCACTCTCGCAAACTCCCAATCTGGTATACGACGGAGTACGGCGGCTGTTGTGTGATCTGGGGTATGACAATCAACATTATAATAGCGCGCAGTGGAATCCGCTCGGTCATATTATTCAGCCAGGAATGAGCGTCGTACTCAAGCCCAATTTTGTTCTAAGCAGCCAC
>JAHDWC010000296.1 GCA_023382575.1 Anaerolineales bacterium | reverse complement strand
ACGCCAAGCGAGTAGATGTCTGTGCGCGCGTCCACGCCTTGTCCTTGAAATTGTTCAGGCGACATATATTCTGGAGTCCCCACGCCCATTCCCGTGCTGGTCAGGTCGCTTGTTTCTTCGTCGGCGAGGATGATTTTCGCAACCCCAAAATCTGTCAGCATCGGCTCGCCAGATTGTGTAATGAGGATGTTAGAGGGCTTGACATCGCGGTGGATGACGCCCTGTTGGTGGGCATAATGCAGCGCGCGCGCAATAGGAATCAGCAAACAGACGGAATCTTCCCATGGCATTGACTTACCCAGCCTTTGTTTTAGCGTCCCGCCGGGTAGATACGGCATGACAAGGTAAGGTTTCTCATCATGTTCGCCGTAATCCGTGATGGCGACGATGTTGGGATGGGTTAACTTAGCCAGCGCTTTCGCTTCGCGCTCGAAGCGTTTGAGGGTCCGCCCCATCGTTTCGAGAGTCAATTTTTCGGTGCGGATGACCTTGACTGCCACATCGCGTTCCAAGCGCGTATCGTAGGCTTTGTACACGATTGCCATCCCACCTTCGCCGAGGCGCTCGAGGATGTGGTAACGTCCGAGAGATTGACCAAGAAGATTTTCCATACTGCCTCGTAAAAAATTAGGAAAGCTTGCAATTTACCTGATACAGGCGCGTATCGGGAAGGATTATAGTGGGAATATAAAATTCCTTCCGCTTTTCGATTTCGGCGATAGAGAAACTTGTGTTTACTGCGCTGGCAAAGATGTACTCAATGTCCGCGCGACAAAGTTGTTCAAAATTTTCGGGGGTGGAAAATTCGTATTCCAAATCAAGTTTCTCCGTTTTGATGCCTGTCAACGGAGTGATCCAGACTCCGGCATCGGTGGGGGTCTTGACGTTTGGGGAACTGATATCTGCCGAGATAAGCACGAGAGCTTGTTTGCGCGCGTGATTAGCAAGCCACCCAATAACAAATTGATCGTCTACTCTCATATAAATACAACAGGGGTCGGGTCGGTAGCTAGCCGGTGGTCGAATACAAACTGTTATTATGGCAAGGGCGATCAAAGTCAATTGAGCAATCCATTGCCGTTTTCCTTCGGCTGGAATATACAAAAGTAAATCATTTATGATATCAGCCCCTCCAATCCCTGCTAATATCGCCAAAGGAACAAAGAGGGATAGTTGGACAAATGGACGATCCAGAAAATATCCCCCCGTATGGTTGCCCAGAAAGTTCGGCGTAGGCAGACTGGAAAATATCGCGATAAAAATAACAAATGTAAAGATTGCTAGAACCAAATGTTTGTGCCGGGTCTGTAGAGCATAAACCCCTAAAAATACAGCCAGCAGAGTTAAGATCATATCTACCCCTTGAAAGTATGGCAAAATGGCATCATGAAAGTTGGGATTAAGGATGGAAATGATCCAGATAATCAAGATTTCATCATAAAGAAAGAAAAGTGAGTCTTCCTGGGTGATTTTATTTCTGAAGTAATAGATTAAGGCAAAGGCGCATAACGCGCAAAACAGATAGATAATACTACGGCTATGCAACAGCGCCATGCCGAGACAAATAATGCACAACGATATGATTCTTTTACCATCGAATTTAACCTTAGGCGCTAGGGATGCCGCGATCCAGTAGACGACAAAAGGCGAAACAGCCAACGAGGCAATTGCGGGATACTTTCCCCAATTCACTGCAAAAGCCGGCATTGTCCACCCAAAACCTGCAAAAATCACGGTGATCATGCCGGAATTTAGGCGATTATTGCTGAGTCGTTCGGCAAATAGGTAGAGACTCAAAATGAATAAAAGCAAAAACATCTGCCCTATGCCCAGCATGAGTTGTGCTATGCTGAATCTGTCTCCGACTTGTTGGCTCATGACGATAATAAGGCTGTGAAAACCAAGGTGATAATAGCAGCTTGGGTCCAAGGTTTCAACTCCGCAGGAACCGCGTTGAGGCAAAGTTGGATTCTGGAGACTAGCTATTGTTTGGTAATGCTCTGCCGAATCGTAATACAGAGGAAATTCAAGCTGTTTCAAAAAAGCCAGCCTGACAGCGGCGATGAGGAGAATGATAAGTAGAGAACCAATTGACGACGGTCGAAGAGTGGGAAATTGACCGTTCTTGGCTCTCGACAGGAAGAAACCCACGAATCCACCGAGCGAGATTATCAATAGCAAACTGGAAAGTATCGGCAGAGCCTGCGTCCATATTCTGCCTAGCGCGACAATCGCATAGCTCGATACTATGAAAGCGCCAATCCCCGCGCTGACTACCCAGGCAAAAATATCACCTTCATATGGATGATCATTTCTCTTTCGCCACAGCAATAGCCCCAATCCGCCGAGCCCAAATACTTCTATGATCAACAACCCAATAATTACCTTATATTCCCACAGCGCTTGGAATCCATCGTAGATCAGGTTTATGAAGTCAAAAGGTGTCATGGTGAATGACAAGCGGGAAGGAATTCCTACGGATAATTATTGTTCCGGGGAGGTTTTTGAGTGGATGGGGGAGGCTCAAGAGGTGGAATTAATATATTCCCCTGGGCGATCAATTGATCATTCTGTTGGCGAACTTGCATGGTAATTGACGTATTCGATTTAACTTTTGGACCCGTGCAATAGTATTTGCTGACCGATCCGGAGATTTGCTTGCAAGGATATTTGGCGTTATTGATCGTAATGTACATGTTCGATATGCCCGATTGATCAACCTGTAATGTAATCATAAGTTCTTGTTTGAGCAGACCGACAGAATAAACGCAAATATCTTCGTTTGATTTGTTGCAATAATTCAAGTCAATCGTCGTCGTGGTTGGGTTGAGATTCTGCGAACTCTGGGTTGGTTGCAGTGCGGTGTTCTTTTGTTCTGTGGGAGGTTTCGTTGGAACCGAAGGAGCAGTGGGGTTTGATACTCTTGTTGCGGTTGAAACGGGCTGATTCTGGTCTCCATTCCCATTTGCATATGCATACGCAAAAAATATGCCGACGCAGGCAATGCCTGTTAGGACCAACATCCCAACAAGTCCTTGCAACCAGAAAGACTTTTGAGAAGACC
>JAHDWC010000295.1 GCA_023382575.1 Anaerolineales bacterium | reverse complement strand
TCCCCATGGGATACAGGCATTTCCCCGCCTGAACTCTAAGACTACATTGCCATCCACCCATACGGTCGCGCCATCGACATCGTCTGCGGCACAGGCACAAACGTCATCACGCTTGCAAACGCAGGCTGGCAAGTCACCGGCTTCGACTTCGCCTCGCGCGCCGTCAAACTCGCCAAAAATAAATTACAGCAAGCCAAACTACAAGCCGAGCTTTTCGTAGACGATGCCACCCGCATGCAAAACATCAGCGGGCAGTTCGACTTCGCACTGGATCTGGGCTGTTTCCACGGCATCGAAAACAAAGCAGATTATCTGACTCAATTGAACCGCATCCTCACCCCTGGCGGATTCTGGCTCATCTATGGATTCTTCAAATCTGCTCCGCCTCAACCCGGACCCGGGCTTGTGGATTCCGACCTGGAATTGATCCAACGCCATAACCTCGTCCTCACCTCCCGCAAAGATGGCTTCGACAAACGCGAGCGTCCATCAGCGTGGTTTCTCTTTCAACAATCATAAATGCGTATCCTCTTCCTTTTCTTAGACGGCATTGGCTTGGGTGATGACAACCCCGAGACGAATCCCTTCGTCCGCGCAGAGATGCCCTATCTAGAATCCTTGCTGGATGGCAAAAAATTGACTCGCTCCGCAGCGCCGTTTGAAAGCGGGCTTATTTCCCTGCAAGCTGTTGACTCCAACCTCGGCGTAAAGGGATTGCCACAATCAGCCACGGGACAAGCTGTCTTGTTAACGGGCATCAACATCCCTGCAGAGTTGGGATATCACTACGGTCCCAAACCCAACCCGGAAGTTGCTCAATATCTCGATGGCAAGACGCTCTTCTCCAGAACCATTCAAGCTGGGAAGAAAACCGCCCTGCTCAACGCCTATCCGCCGCGCTACTTTGACGGTATCGACTCGGGTAAACGGCTGTACTCATCCATTCCACTTGTACTGACCAACGCAGGCGTTTCATTGTTCACTCACGACGATTATTTTGCGGGTCACGCGCTGTCAGCGGATTTCACAGGTGAAGGGTGGCGGGAAGTTCTCGGGTATCCTGATGCGCCCGTGTTCGATTCCATAACCGCTGGGACAAATCTCAGTCAACTGGCAAAACATTACGACTTTTCCTTTTTTGAATATTGGGCCAGCGATTACGCCGGACACAAGCAAGATATGGGTTGGGCGATCCGTCAGTTGGAAACTTTCGATGGCGTGTTGAAAGGTCTGCTCGCAGATTGGGACCTTGCCCATGACCTTGTCTTGCTCACCTCTGACCACGGCAACATGGAAGATCTATCGACGCGCAAACATACCGCCGCGCCAGTTCCGTTGATTTTATTTGGGGAGAAAACAAAACGAGACGCCTTTACAGACGTCTCGGACCTGACAGGCATTGCGCCTGCTATTCACTCGTTACTCGCTCTGTAAGATCTGCTTTGCAAGGTTCGATAGCTCGCGGTCAGCGCGGTTGGCGGCAACCTCTTGCAACGCGCTTTTAGCGCGGTCATCTGGCAAGCCGCCAAGCGACTTAACAACTTGCCACTTCACAATGCGCTCGGGGTCATTTAACATCGCGATCAACAAAGGCGCGACACGCACATCTTGAATCTTTCCCAACCCCATGACGGCATGCTCGCGCACTGCCGCCTCGGGGTGACGCAGCGCCTCACTCAACGTGTCGACGGCTTCGCCGCCAAAGTGAGCGAGTGCTTCAGCCGCGGCTTGACTCACCTCATGATGCAGGTCGTACAACGTCATGCCCAACTCTTCCATCGCGTGAACATCACGCAGCTTTCCGAGAATCATCGCGGCAAATTTGCGGACGGTTCCTTCACGATCTCCCAACGCCTCGATCAGCGGCTCGACGACTGGCTCGCCCATATTCTCAATGGCATTCAAAAGGTCTTGAACAGATTGTTCCCGCTCAAACCACCAGAACGAATCCCGCAATGATTCCATCAAAAACGGAATGGCTGCCGGATGTCTCGTCTCGCCCAGCACCTTCACAGCCGCCTGACGCACTTCGATCTTCGGGTCATCAAGCAGAACGTTTGCCAATTCGTCAAATGTGCTTGGGTCTTTGAATTGTCCCAACGCCTCACAGGCAGCAATGCGGACTTCATCTTCTCTATCTTTCAACGCAGTGAGCAAGGCAGGGATGGCACTCTCGTCGCCGATGTGTCCCAAAGCCAATGCCGCGCGTGAGCGGACAGTGTAGTACTCTCCACGCAAGGCGGTTAACAGAGCTGGCACGGCAGTTTTATCTTTGCTGATGGAGAAGACCTCTGCGATCCGTCCGCGCACCAGGGGATGGGCTGTGGTCAATGCCTGCGCCATCAGAGGAGAGGCGGCAGGGATTCGGGCGAGGAGATGTTGATAGACCAGGAGCAGGTTTGCGTCTTGGGTTTGAAGCGCCTCCAGCAATAACGGAACCGACTCCGATGCCATCCGCATCAACTCCCGCGCAGCATGGTCACGTTTGGAGACATCTGCAAGTAAGGGGATTAACTTCTTCGCTTCGTTCTGCTTTGAGCTGATAAACCAATTCATGAATTTATTTTACAATGAAAGCGGGTTCAAAAAAAGCAGCGACGTGTATAATCATGAAGTTGTTTTATTTCGCCAAGTGGAGCAGAGCTGTATGGAAACGCGGAAGAGAGTTTGGTCTGTCACTGCGATACTGATCCTTGTCTTGCTGGCTTGTAACTTGCCAAGCCCCAATTCCACAACGGACGAAGTGGAGTTAACCGTAACAGCGGCAATCCAAGCGGTGACGGAGACTGTCGCCGTGGAGAATACAGCCACCGCTACAACAATTCCGACAGACACGCCGATCCCATTTACGGCCACACCCGAGATCAACCCGGAAATTACACTTTCGGTCAATTCCAATTGCCGCGTCGGTCCGAACAACCGCTATAACATCATCGACCAAATCTCCGCCGGGAAGACCCTGCCCGTGATCGGGCGGAACGAAGAGAATACGTGGTGGCAGGTAGTCAATGCCACCGAGCGTGAATGTTGGATCTTCAATGAGAATGCCACTCCCAACACAGACCTCAGT
>JAHDWC010000294.1 GCA_023382575.1 Anaerolineales bacterium | reverse complement strand
CCGACCCAGACCTTTCTCTCAACATGGTGGCGGCGAGGGTCAACCTTAGCGCCAGTCACTTTAGCGTGGTGTTCAGCCAGGAGATGGGTCAGACCTTCAAGGAATATCTGACGCTGATCCGCATCAATAAAGCCAAAGAGTTGCTGCGTATGACTTCCCTGCGCTCAGCCGATATTGCCTATCAGATAGGTTATAACGACCCGCATTATTTCAGTTCTGTTTTCAAGAAACATTCCGGTTGCTCGCCCATCGAATTCCGGTCGCAGGCATAGTTGTTTTGCAGGAGAACGAGATGACACAAAAAACAATCATGCCTGGGTTCAGGCAAATTCTGACAAACATCCGCGAACAGGCAAGCGCCACGAGCAGGTCGCCGCTCAAATATGTGGGACAGTTTGCCGATTTTCTGGCGGGTGTCAATTTGTCCATTCGCACAAAGATCCTGGTTTCGCTTTGTATCGTGATCCTGCTCATGGGAGCGACCAATATCGTTTCGATGATGCAGATGCTGCGATACAGCCGTCAATACGATGCCATCATCACCAATATCACGGCAGCGAACAGCATCAGCGGCACCGTCAAAGCGGATATTGATAATGAAATGTGGAGGATCGTATCGGGCAAAATCGAATTTGCAGACGGCAAGCAGTATGAGATTATCGACGATGTCGACGCCACCGTCCACTGGATGATGGCAAACACCGATTCCCAACGTGCAAAGGTCAAGCTCGACCTGATCCTGCGGACGTTACAATCCCTGCGGGACTATATTGCACAAATGGGCGACAAGATCGCTCACAACAGCACCGCCGCTGAGAACGAAGCTGACCTGGAAAAGATCCGTTTTGCCACCTCTGTAATGGAAGAGGTGGTTCAGAATTATGTCTTGTACGAAGTGAATCGCACCGAAGGACAATATCAAGTGATGCGCGAGAGCTTTGCGCGTTGGCAGGTCTTTTCGGTGATCCTGATTTTGAGCGCCGTGGGGTTTGCTGTAGTGGCCGCCTGGAGTTTATCCAAGAGCATCTACACGCCCATCAAAAAATTACATGATGTGACCACCACCATCACAAAGAATGATCTTCAAGCCTTGATGACCAGCGATAATGTGGATGAGATCACAGAATTGGGTATGAGCTTCAACATCATGATCGGCAAGATCAGGGAATTGCTCAACTCAAAAATGAAGGAGCAGGAGAATCTCAAAAAGGCGGAGTTCAGAGCCTTGCAAGCCCAGATCAACCCGCACTTTCTCTACAACACGCTCGACACAATCATTTGGATGGCGGAATCCAAAAAGACCGACGATGTGGTCAGTCTCGTTACGGCGCTTTCAAGTTTCTTTCGCATCAGCCTCAGCAAAGGAATGGATTGGATCACAATCGGCGAGGAGATCGAACGCATCCGAAGTTACCTGACAATTCAAAAGATGCGCTATCGCGATATTCTGGATTTCAAGATCGATGTGGATGAAGAAGTGGCGGAGAATACCATCTTAAAACTGATCCTCCAGCCTTTGGTGGAGAATGCGCTCTATCATGGCATCAAAAACAAGCGGCAGGGCGGCACGATCAGCATCCGCGTCAGACGAATGAACGAGGATGAAATCCTGCTTGAAGTGGAAGACGATGGCATTGGCTTCACCCCGGAAAAGCTGGCACAATTGCAAGCCGAGCTGGCTGACGACTCGGGTGAGTTCAAACTGGAGAGCGGTTATGGCATCGGGAATGTCAACAAACGCATCCGCTTGTATTATGGAAGTCCGTATGGCGTGTCCATTCAAAGCGAATACAACTCAGGGACCTGTGTGACCTTGGTCATCCCCGCGAAAATGGAGACCGAGTTTCAGGTCGAAGAGACTCGGCTGTCGGTTGGGTCTGAAGCGTGAGAAGGAAACAAGGAATATCCGCAATGAAGCTGTCTCGCTTGGCACGTTTGACGATCATACTGGCATTTATTTTAGGGGTTATGGGCTGCACGGGGCAGCCGATTTCAACGACCACTTCAGATATTCAAGAAAAATCTGTGAAAGGGTATGAAGACCTGATCGTTGGGTTTTCTCAGTTGGGCGCCGAAAGCGAGTGGCGCGTGGCGAACACCAACTCCATCAAGGAAACAGCCGAGCAGTTGGGCGTGGAGTTGTGCTTCTTCGATGCGCAGCAGAAACAGGAAAATCAAGTCGAGGCGATTCGCAAGTTGATCGTTCAACGGGTGGATGTGATCGGGATTTCGCCGATCGTCGAAACCGGATGGGACGAGGTCTTTCAAGAAGCAAAAGATGCGGGCATTCCCATCATCCTTGTGGATCGACGCGCCGATGTGCCCGAGGATCTTTATGTTTCGTATTTGGGGTCAGATTTTTTGGAGGAAGGCCGCAACGCGGCTCGCATCATGGCGGATTTGATGAATGGGCAGGCTAACATCGTCGAGTTGGTGGGGACGATTGGGTCGGCGCCCGCGAATGACCGTTATCTGGGTTTCCGTGAGATATTGAAAGAGTATCCAGATATGCGCATCCTTGCCTCAGAGTCTGGCGATTTTACCCGCGCCAGAGGCAAAGAGGTAATGGAAGGTTTTCTGAAAAAATACGGAAACCGCATCACGGCTGTGTATTCTCATAACGATGATATGTCGTTGGGGGCGATTCAGGCGATTGAGGAATATGGGCTTAAGCCAGGGGTGGACATCAAGATCGTCTCAGTAGATGCCGCTCGCGGGGCATTTGAGGCGATGATCGCCGGCAAGTTAAATGCGACGGTGGAGTGCAATCCGTTGCTGGGTCCGCAATTCTTCGAGTTGGCATTGAAAGTGGTGAATGGAGAACCCTATCCCAGATGGGTTCCGTCCATTGAGGGAATTTTCTTTCCAGATAATGCCCTCGAAATTCTGCCGACTCGGAAATATTAAAAGCCAAATCGAAAGAAATTTAACTCTTTTCAAAAGAAATTCCTTACCCAAATGGGTAAGGAATTTTTGTCTATAGGCTGTATGGAAAAGTTAACTTCTTCCCAAAAATAAAGCATGGAATTTAACAGGGCATGGCGGTATTCTGTTAACAGATTGTTATCGATAACATTTCCTGCCTTTTGAATGTAGTTCTTTCCACTTCATCAAAAATCCACTCACTCT
>JAHDWC010000293.1 GCA_023382575.1 Anaerolineales bacterium | reverse complement strand
TTGCCCAATGCCCTGCCTGGCATTCTCACTGGCAGCATCCTCGCCATCTCCCGCGCCTTGGGTGAGACTGCTCCGCTGATCGTGGTTGGCGCATCGACTTTCATCAGCATCGACCCTGACGGACCCTTTTCAAAATTTACAGCTCTGCCTATTCAGATCTATCAATGGACGACGCGCGCGCAATCGGAATTTCATGCCATTGCCGCCAGCGCCATCATCGTATTGCTCGTGCTGCTCCTAACATTGAACTCGACAGCGATCCTGCTGCGAAACCGCTTCCAACGCAGACTGTAATTGTGGATGTGACAAATGGAAAATAAAAACTACGCAATCGAATCGAACGACCTCTCCATTCATTATGGAACTTTCACCGCCGTCAAAGGCGTGAGCCTCAAGATCGAACGTCAGAAGATCACCGCCATTATCGGACCTTCCGGCTGCGGCAAATCCACCCTGCTGCGTTCCTTCAACCGCATGAATGACTTCGTACCAAGCTGTCGTGTAACCGGCGAATTGATGCTGCAAGGTCAAAATCTCTACGGCAAAGATGTAGACCCGGTCGAAGTACGCCGCAAGATCGGCATGGTCTTCCAAAAGCCGAATCCATTTCCCAAGTCGATTTACGAAAACATCGCCTGGGGCGCGCGCATCAACGGCTTCAAAGGCAAGATGGATGAACTCGTCGAGCAATCGCTGCGAGCTGCGGCATTGTGGGATGAAGTGAAAGATAAGCTCCACGAAAGCGCCTATGCCCTCTCCGGCGGACAGCAGCAACGTCTGTGCATTGCGCGTACCATCGCCATCCAACCGGAGATCATTCTCATGGATGAACCCGCCTCAGCATTGGACCCGATCTCGACTCTGCGCATCGAAGAGTTAATGCAGGAATTGAAAAAGAACTACACCATCCTCATCGTCACGCACAACATGCAGCAAGCCGCACGCGCCTCAGACTACACCGCCATGATGATGATCGACGATGAACGCGCCGGCGGCGTGATTGAATTCGCAGATACAAAGAAGATATTCACCCGTCCCAGCGACAAACGCACCGAAGATTATGTCACTGGAAGGTTCGGTTAACCATGGACAAAGCCAAAGTCTTGTTCTTGTGTACTGGCAATTCTGCACGCAGCCAAATGGCGGAAGGAATTCTGCGCACGCTGGCGGGCGATCACTTCGACGTTTTCAGCGCAGGCACGGAGCCAAAGGGCAGCATCTTGCCCGAGGTCCATGAAGTGATGCGCGAAGTTGGCATCGACATTTCAAGTCAATGGTCAAAATCTGTCACTGAATATCTCGGCAAGACGCACTTCGCACATGTCATCACCGTCTGTGCTGACGCGGAGGAGAATTGTCCTGCCGTGTTTTTGAACATGGGCATCCATGAACATTTCCCATTCGACGACCCTGCCAAAGCGGATGATCCCCAGCGCCTCGAACTGACCCGTCGCGTACGCGACCAGATCGAGCAACATCTGCGCCTGTGGCTGACCGAGCAAGGCATCACCCCAAACGACTATCGTCAGATGTAAATGACGGTAGTAAAATGAACGCAACCAATTCTAAGAGGTCTTATGATCCGAAAAACTTTTGAGAGTGATATTCAACAGGTAAAAGACGAAGTGCTTGCGCTCGGCTCGATGGTGGAACATGCCATCATCGCTTCGGTGGATGCATTGAAGAAACGCGATATCAAAGCGGCGGAGCGGTTGATCATGGAAGACAAAGAGATCAACAAGAAGCGCTTCGCCATCGAAAATCAGTTGATGATCCTGATCGCCACCCAACAGCCAATGGCGCATGACCTGCGTTTGCTGGCCTCCACCATGGAGATCATCTCCGAACTGGAGCGCATGGGGGATTATGCCAAGGGCATTGCCAACATCAACGTCCGCATGGGTGACGAAAAATTGCTCAAGCCGCTCATTGACATTCCGCGCATGGCGCAAAAAGGCGTGGATATGCTCCACCGCGCATTGACCGCCTTCGTCAGCGAAGATGTGGAAGCCGCCAAAGCCCTGCCCGTCGAAGACGATGAAGTGGACGCGTTGTACAATCAAATTTATCGTGAGTTGATGATCTTCATTATCGAAGACCCGAAGAACATCGAACGCGCCAACTGGCTCTTGTGGGTGGCTCACAACCTCGAGCGCTTCGCCGACCGCGTGACCAATATCTGCGAGCGCACAGTCTTCATCGCCACCGGCGAATTTGGCGAGATCAAATCCAGCGACGATGAATTCTGGAAGAACCAAAAACATTAGTCACTGCCGAAAATAAAAACGAGTGGATGAGTTTCTCATCCACTCGTTCGTTTAAACAAAAGCCCTATCCCATTCTGCCCGTGATATACGCCTCGGTCAATTCCTGTTTCGGGACGGTAAACATCGAATCGGTCGCTGAAAACTCCACCAATTCGCCGAGCCAAAAGAACCCGGTGTAATCTGAAACACGCGCGGCTTGCTGCATGTTATGCGTAACGATCACGATGGTGTAATCCTTCTTCAAATCCGCGATCAACTCTTCGACGCGCAGAGTAGCAATGGGATCAAGCGCAGAAGTCGATTCATCCATGAGAATGACCTCCGGCTGCACAGCGATGACGCGCGCAATACACAAACGCTGTTGCTGTCCCAATGACAAACCCATCGCATCAGACTTAAGATCATCTTTGACCTCGTCCCAGAGCGCAGCGGCGCGGAGAGATTTCTCCACCACTTCGTTCAGGTTCACATCCATACCCATCACCCGCGGACCAAACGCCACGTTATCGAAAATCGACTGCGGAAACGGATTCGGCTTTTGGAAGACCATGCCCACCCGCTGACGAAGCGTGACCACATCCATGTTCGGGTCGTAGATGTCCTGTCCCTTTAAGTAGATTTTTCCATCCACGCGTGTACCCGTGATGGTATCGTTCATACGGTTGAGGCAGCGCAAAAAGGTGGACTTTCCACAGCCAGAGGGACCGATGAGTGCGGTCACTTTTTGCGGTTGGATTTCAAGGGAGATGTTCGAGAGCGCTTTCGATGCGCCGTAGTAGAAGTCCATGTTTTGGACGGTGAAGGCGGGTTGTGTTGCATTCATGAGGGCGATTGTATCAAAAAGGAGGTTGAAAAAGCTAAAAGGCACAGAAAACTCTCAGGAACAGAATCAAGTGTCGGTTAGTATGAGGCGGTATAATTCGCCCCGATGA
>JAHDWC010000292.1 GCA_023382575.1 Anaerolineales bacterium | reverse complement strand
TCAGCCCGTTCGCTTTTGCCTCTCGCTGCCTGACAACCTTTGCGTGCACACTTTGCCAATGTCATCGAAGCAGGCGGCAATTCTCATGATACGCTTCATCTTTTTTCCGCTTCAAATCCGCTGACAGATGAGTGGACGCCCCATCCCTGTAACCCGATCGTAAAAGACATCAAAAATGCACGTCCAGCGGGTCGCATCATCGTCAAAGATGGTGAGTTAATTCGCCCGTCACAGGATTGCTCCCAACGATATGGCTACGCCATTAATTTCAATCGCATCACCAAGTTGACCGGGGATGAATACGCCGAGACACTCGTCGCCACCATCCTTCCGCCGCAAAACAATAAAAAAGCCATCGCCACCCATACCTGGAACAAGGCGGGGAATCTAATCGCCAGCGATGTGCAATATTTGAGACGAAAATTCTACGCCTGAAAATCGAGGAAAATCTATGAGCCAAAACATCACGATTAGAGAGATCACTGACGCTGCTTCTTTTGAAGCCTTGCGAGAACAATGGAACTCTCTAATTGCATCAAGCCCCACACAAGATGCATTCCTGACGTGGGAATGGTTCCATGCCTGGATGAAATCCTACGGCAAAACGGCAAAGATTCGCATCTTTACCGCCTGGGAAAATGACACCTTGCTCGGGGCAGCCCCATTCATGACAATCCAGCAAAAGAAGATCGGTCTGCGCTTCAAGGTCTTGCGGACACTGAGCGCCCCTGAATGCGACGCAAGCGGATTTCTGCTCAAAGATGGGAACAAGGCGGCACTTCAAGCTCTGCTCGACTATATCGTCACGAAATCCGGCGGGTGGCAGGCGATTGAATTTAATCGTTACGCCATGCACAACCTCGAAACCCGGGAGATCCTTGAAAATCTTAAAGGACGCGGGTTTGACATTCATGAGATTCCGCACAAACATTTTTATGTCCCCTATACCACCATCGGCAGTTGGGATAACTACTTCAAGGAAATCAACAGCAACTTCCGCAGAAAGCTCAAAAAGACCGAGCAAGGCATGGCAACTCTTGGCAACTTTGAAGTAAAGCGCTTCAAAGGCAGGGATGTCACCTGGGACACCATCGAAGCCATCATCGAAGTCAATCGCCATTCCACCTTCCCTAATATCTGCAACTCTGAAGAAGACCAGACCCTGCATCGAGAACTGATCGTGTCCATGGCTGATAAGAGTTGGATGGATGTTTACATCCTCTTTATCGATGGCAAACCCTCTGCGTATCTTTATGGCTTTCTCTATAACAACTGCATGGGATATTGGCGCGTCGGTTTTGATCGTCGCACCGACCCCAATGTTGCGATCGGTGTATATCTTCTTTCACAGGTCATCAAATCGGGCTTTGATGAAGGCCAAAAGGAATTGGATTTTCTAAGGGGCGACGAAGAATACAAAAACCGATGGACAAGTTCGTCTCGTGATTACATCAACTTCAAGGCGGTCCCGGCTGGGCGCTTCTTAACCCGGCTGGCGTTCACCTGGGCACCCCGCATCAACACCACATTGAAAGGATGGTTCAAGCGCGACCATGAATAAGTTTTTTTATCGTATCTTTCTTCTTTTTATTATTATTGCAATCACAGGATGTCAATCAGTATCGTCTTCAAATGCCACGCCGACGCCAAACTGGGATGAGATGTTCGACCTGCTTGGCACTCATCAACCCTCTACAACGCCAGCCGAGAATGGAGAAAGCAGCCCAACATCCACATTGCCGGCAGCGACAGCCATCTCCAATGAGGAGAATCCCGCCTCCTCCGGCGATGGAAGCGTCAACACGGTCTGGTTCTATAAACCACCCGAGAACGGTTCACTGAGCACGGTCGCAGACAACTTCGATATGTTCATCCTGACTCATCGTGACGAAGACGAACGCGATGAGATGCGCGCGCTTGGGGTGAATGAGCCGTTTTATCAGTATTTGTTGTTCGTCCAGATCATGGACCCTGAATCTTGTACTGACCGTCCATTTGGAAATCAGGTCGCTTACAAACCTGGTGATTTCTGCCAACTGCTTGCAGAGCACCCGGATTGGTTCCTGCGCGATACGAATGGTGAATTGATCCGCCGCGGCGACAATGTATTCATGGACCCGGGCAATGAGGGTTATCGTGAATTCTGGCTCCAACGCGCCAAAGAAATGCAAGACCAATTTGGCTGGGATGGAGTTTTCATTGACAATGTGGAAGGCAGCCTTGCCAAGATTTACCGCGAAGGCGTGCAGCCCGCTAATTACAATGACGCCACTTATCAGCAGGCGATCGAAGGTTTTCTGGCATATCTCAAGCAGAATTATTTCGGGCCGGAGAACAAGCCCGTGTTCGCGAATATCATCGAGCTGCAGGATGTGTCCGTCTGGTATCGCTACATCGAACATTTGGATGGGGCGATGATCGAATCGTTTGCCGCAGACTACGACGACCGCTATTTATCTGCTTCGGATTGGGAATACCAGATGGAGGTCATCCGCAGATCTCAGGAAGCAGGCAAGGCTCTTATCCTTGTAACACAAGGACGCGAGAATGATCGCGCCCGGCAGGAATTTGCGCTTGGTTCGTATCTGCTTGTGAACAATGGTCAGTCCTACTTCCGTTATACAAACAGCGATTATTACAATCAGATCTGGCTCTACGACAATTATTCGCTGGCGCTTGGCTCTCCTTTGGGAGATATGTACAAGGTCAGTTCTGCGTGGCGGCGTGACTTTGAAAATGGTTACGTTATCATAGATCCGGTCATGAATGCAGTGGAAATCCAGATCAATCAATAAAACGAAATAAAAATGCCCTCGCATATGCGAGGGCATTTTTATTTCATGAGATTACTTCTTCGAGTTATTTTGTCTTCGTGAGAAAAGCACCAGCGACACGATCAGCGCCACAATCAGGATGCTGACCACGACGATAGCGATCAGGATCATATCATGGCTGAAGACAGGTCCAGCCGCAGGCACTGCCGCATCAGGGACCGGGGTAAGCGCGGGGTAATTCCCAGGAACAGCCGTCGCGGACAGATTATCCGGGCTGATTCCATTGCGCGTGTCGGCTGTCAGCAGTTGAGTGCCATTGACCACGGCAAATGTGCCCTTGAGTTGACCGATCAACTCTGGTGTGGTCATGGCATTGCCAGCCCATTCCACGCCGGTTGGGGTGCTGCCCATCACAGCCAAAACTGTCAGACTGGTATCCCATGGCGCGGGCAAAAGCTGGATGTAGCCAACATT
>JAHDWC010000291.1 GCA_023382575.1 Anaerolineales bacterium | reverse complement strand
ATGCCGATCTGTTCTTTCGTGTACTGCCCCCTGCCCTGTTTTCCATCCTTCTGATCTATGAAACAATTCGCCTGCGCTCGATGCGCCACGAGGGAAGCGCTGTTCATACAATTCCTGCTTTGTCGCAAGAGGCTGAATCAGTTGCGACTCAATAAAAATGAACGACATGTGTCGGATAAAAAATCAAACAGAAAGGAGGTATTCAAATGTCAGATCTTGTGCTTGTGACGGTCATATGCTGGTCTCTTGCGGCGTGGTTGTTTTGGAAATGGGACCTTGGAGGTTACCGCTCTGAGTTTCAAATGCGTTCAAAGAAAGAGGAAAAAGCGCGCCGCAAATAAACCATGCCCGAATAAATCGTTCTTGATTTTGAGAACGAACGTTTTCCCCACACCCTGGAGGTATCAATGTTTCACACAACAATTTTTTTGGAGGTAACTCATGAGTAACACAAATAGCCTGACCGACGAACTCACTGGCAGGACTGGCATTCAAACAGATCACGGCGGCATTGGCATCGGCGACTTGCTCGTACTGGGTCTTGACGCGGTGCTGCTGATCTACACCGCCTTTCGCAGTTACGACTTTCTCTCCACCACGGTTCCAACTGGCTTTGAAATTCTCGGACTGATCGGTCTGTGGGGCTTGGACATTGGCGCCGTTGCCTGGTCATTGGTCTGGATCTTTGGCTCATCCTCAAGATATCAGGACTGGATTTCAATGGCTTTCTTCCTTGTCGATTTGGCGGGCGTGATCCTAACCTCAGTCACCGACTCCCTGATGTATGGCAATAAGGGCAGCGCAATGACCGAGATGCTGACCGGAATCACCAGCATAGCAATTCCGCTGGTGGTGGTCGGGAATGTGGTCGCCGGATTCATTTATCACATGACTTCACCTGAGACCAAAGCCCGCCGCGAAAAGCGCAAAGCAGAAGCGGCGCATAAAGAGAAGATGATCGAAATCACCGCGATGGAGCGTGATTTACTTTACGCCGAGTCCTACCTGCTCGCAAAGCAAGACAGCCTTGATAAGACTGTTCTGCTGGCAGAGATCAAGAAATCGCAGGACGCAGTGGAGAAATCCACGCGCGACAGCTTGCGCGACCAGATCGGTATCCGCAATGCCGCCAGCAAAGGCAGCGATGGTGTCAGTAACAAAGTTGACGAATTGAAGGCTCGCCTGGCAGAAATGACAAAGAAATTGATCGAACCCAAAACTGACGAGACACCGACGCAACAACTTCCAGTTCCTGCTTCTGTCCCGTCGCAGACTCCGCCAGATTCTTCCAGTCTGCCTCAGCCGGATACACAAGCACAAACAAAGATTAGCGATCTGCCTCATCCAATCGTAGGTCGTGAGCCTACCTATCATCCTGTTTCATATCAGCCAGATGTGCCGCAGGCATCAATCATTCCAGCATTACAGATACCACCCGCTTCTGCCAACAGCGAGTTGATCCGCTTCACATCCAGAATTGCCTGCAACCTAAGTGGACAGGCGATCAATATCGGTGATGAGTTGGTAGCGAAAAAGAACGCTGACCGATACGACATCGGCAAACCTAATGCGCCATTTGCATTTGCGAATGTGAGTGAAGAAGATTTCAACACCTTGCGCGATGGACTATCGAATATGCCCGAACCGGCGGTCGTGAAAGGTAATGGTCATAGCAAAACGGACCCTCTTTAAGCCGGACAGCGAAACGCTCCTTCGAACTGAACCTGGATGTGGCGCGGCGGATTGTGCGCCCAGGGGCGATCCAGGTTCAGCGGCGGGGAGTCAGTCGCCTGCCCCACCTATCGGAGGCGCTGTCTCTTGTACTCGGAGCGTTGGGAACGCTCAACCGCTCGTCCGGCGTGCGCACCATCAACACAGAAATGAACGGTCAGCCAGTCGCGCTTGCCATGATCGAAGGCGCGCTGTTTGGCGAAGATACTGAAGGCAATACAACACTCGACGAAATTACGAACGGTGAATGATGACGAAACCAGCAAGCCAAATCTCTTATCACAACTACTACACGGGAGCGCGGGTGTATCCATACGACTGGCAGTTGAAATTGCAAAAAGGCAGTTACTTCCGCATCGTCACGGAATACTACCCCACCGTCTATGGTGTGATTCTCGAAACCCTAAGCGAGAAGGGATACTTTCGCGTTCAGGCATACAGCGAAAGAATCCCGTATGGGCATAAGGCAATCCTGTGCATTGTGGAGCCAACTCGCATCCTGACCCAACAGGAGTTTGAAGAGGCAAGAACGCGGCATTGGAATACCGTCGAGGGCGAAGTCCAATGAAGAGCCGCGCTGAACTTGAAGAGATTCTCGCGGCACAACGTGCCAACCGCAGAACCCTATCCCCTGTCCCGACGCTCCGCAAGAGAGGCAGAGATCTTCTCGGCGTGCTGGCGGTCATCATAATCCTGGTTGCAAGCGGAGCGGCAATGTTTTTTGCTATGCAATGGACCACTCCAGCACCAGCGAGAACAGAAACTACTTCCCCTTCGGTGTCTCCATTAACGAGTACCTCGACGAATATCTCCCCAACCTTCATGGCGACGCCCGTTGCCATGAAGGTCTGCACCAACATTCCCGATGGACGATTGCACGTGCGTTTTTCGGCAGGCGATGGCAGTGAGGTTCGCGGGTATCTGACGGAGGGTGAAGCAGTTCAGATCGCGCTTGATCCTAATAGCGAGTTGGACTCACAAATCATCAAAGGCAACCTGTGGGTTCGCATTTCGTTCCCCGTCGCGGGCTGGGTCAATGCCCGCTATTTATGCAAGTCGGAGTAAGGATAAACATGCCAGAAATCAAAGTAATGACGATCCTGTATTGCGCAAAATGTTCTGCTCTGTTCGAGAGTAGTTCACCAGACGAATATCAATCCTGCCCGCGTTGTAGTTCAGAGAGTATTCGCACCGCAACCGTGAATCGGCCAACCGATTATGAAGCAGCGAACCTGGCTTGCGCTCATGTCAACACAGCGGTGTGGAAGATAAACCCACAGGGTTATCTATACTGCTCGGTTTGTAAAGAGGTTGAAGAATGAACAACAACTTATCCCCCTTACATCTCCGTCTCAAAAATGACTCATTCCGCTTTGACCCTAAATCATGCCGCAGCGCGAACGTCACCCTGCTGGAAGCGAAGTTTTTGCGCTGGCTCTTTCTCGCCGAGCGTAGCAACGTGGATGTCATCCAATATTTTGGCTTGGGATTTGCATACAAACTGCTCAAGCAGGGATTTGTGGATAACCCGTTAGGTGTGCAAGGCACTGC
>JAHDWC010000290.1:2726-3357 GCA_023382575.1 Anaerolineales bacterium | reverse complement strand
CACGGACAAAGCACATGGAATCTCGAAAACCGTTTCACCGGTTGGACGGATGTTGACCTGACCGACCTCGGCAAAGCCGAAGCTGCTGAAGCGGGTAAGTTGTTGAAGGAAGCGGGCTATGAATTTGACATCGCCTACACTTCCGTTCTCAAGCGCGCCATCAAGACCCTTGGCATTATTCAGGATGCGATGGATCTCGACTGGCTGCCCGTCGTCCGCGCCTGGCAGTTGAACGAACGTCACTACGGCTCGCTGCAAGGCTTGAACAAAGCCGAGATGGCCGAGAAGTTCGGCGAGGAACAGGTTAAGATTTGGCGTCGCTCGTATGACGTCCCGCCTCCCGCTTTGGAATTGACCGATGAACGTCACCCGAAATTTGACCGCCGCTACGCTTCACTGACTCCCGAACAGTTGCCCGCCACCGAGTCATTGAAAATCACCCTTGAGCGTGTTCTGCCTTATTGGAATTCCACGCTCGCGCCGGAGATCAAATCGGGCAAGCGTCTGCTCGTCGTCGCGCATGGAAATTCCATCCGTGCCTTGGTGAAATATCTCGATAACATCTCCGAAGCCGAGATCACCGAGCTGAACATTCCGACCGGTTTGCCGCTCGTCTATGAATTGGATGATA
>JAHDWC010000290.1:0-2716 GCA_023382575.1 Anaerolineales bacterium | reverse complement strand
ACCTCAAGCCGATCAAGAATTATTACCTTGGCGATCCCGAAGAAGCCGCGAAGAAAGCCGCCGCGGTGGCAAATCAGGCAAAAGCGAAATAATAATTGTAGGGGCGGGTTACCCGCCCCTACGGTGTTTTTTTATGTCACTCACATCCCGCGAACGAGTCCTCGCTGTTCTCAATCACGAAACCCCAGACCGTGTGCCGATTGTCTTAGGTCCAAGCAATGCGACCGGTATTTCCATGCCTGCCTATCGAAATCTAAAGAAGCATCTGGGGTTTGAAGCGCCTGAAAGATATCTTTACGATTGGGAGGAACTTGGCACAGCGTTGATGGATGAACCCATCCTCGAGCGCCTCCACAGTGACGTGCGCGGAGTCTACGACCGCGAGCCGCTGCACATCCGCGAGATGAACGCCAAGCGCGAACCCGGCTCGACCTATTTCAATTCGTGGGGCGTTGGCTCAGTGGAAGGCGACCCAGGCACATGGTTTCCATTCGTGCATCCCCTAGCCGAGACACATTCCATCGCCGACCTTGACGCCTATCCATGGCCCGACATGAACGATCCCACGCGCGTGGCGCACGTCCGCGCTGAGGCGGAAAAACTCAAGAAAGAAAACAACTATGCCATCCTCGCTACACCCTGGTTGGCGTTTCCGCTTGAGCGGGCCTATGCCATGCAGCGCATGGATCGTTTCTTTCTCAATTTGGGCAAGTATCCCGATTTTGCTGTGGCGATGGTCACGAAGATCGCCGAGTTATGCAAAACCCTGATGGGACATTTTCTGCGCGAGTGCGGCGATAACATCGACATGATCAAGATCGGCGATGACCTCGGCATGCAGACCAGCCTGATGCTCTCGCCGAAGATGTATCGCAAACTCATCAAGCCCATCCACGCTGATTACATTGCCTTCATCAAGTCACATACCAAAGCCAAGGTCTTTTTTCACACGGATGGCGATGTCTTCGACCTGCTGCCTGATTTCGTCGAAATGGGCGTGGATATTCTCAACCCCATTCAAACTTCGGCGGGGAAGATGTCTAATCTTGCCGAATTGAAAAAGCAATTCGGTAAAAATCTGGTCTTTTGTGGTGCGATTGACACGCATCGCGTCCTGCCGTTTGGCACACCCGACGAGGTCCGCGCGGAAGTGAAGCGCATCATCGAGGCGCTCGGCAAAGACGGCGGTTACATGCTGGCTTCCGTTCACACCATCATGCCCGACGTCCCGCCGGAAAACATCCTCGCCATGGTGGATGCGGTCGAAGAGTTCGGATGGTATTAGAATCGGGATATGACCTTATCCCAAGATTTTTTACATGAACTAAGAAAACGCTTCACGGGGGACTTGCGGCTGGATGCCGCTTCCAAAGTTTTATACTCCACCGACGCCTCTGCCTATCAAATTGAACCGCTGGGCGTTGCCATCCCCAAAACGCAAGAAGACTTGCAGTCTGCAGTTGAGCTTGCAGCGAAATATCAGCTTCCCATCCTCCCGCGTGGATCAGGTTCCTCGCTGGCCGGTCAGGCTATCGGCGAGGCGTTGATCCTCGATTGTTCGCGTCATCTTGATGCGATTATTCAGATTGACCCTGCTTCCCATTCAGCCACTGTCGAGCCCGGCGTCATCCTCGCGGACTTGAATCGGGCTGCCGCCAAACATGGGCTGATGTTTGGCCCCGACCCGGCTTCGGCGGAGCGTGCCACTCTGGGTGGTGTGATCGGCAACAATGCCACTGGTGCCCATTCCATTTTGTATGGCATGAGCGCCGATCATCTTTTGGCAGCCGACGTGATCTTGAGCGATGGGACTTTGGCAAGATTCGACGACACACTATTCGATAATCAAACTTCGAATCCTCGAATATCGAACATCGCTTCAGCCGTTGCTCAGATTCGCGCACATTATGCGGATGCCATCCAGCAGCATTACCCCAAATCCTGGCGTAACTCGGCGGGCTATCGCCTCAATTATCTTTTACCGTGGAGTCCATCCGTCCCGCCGCAATGGGATGTGAACCATTATGGTCTATCGTCCACTGTCTATCGTTCATCCAATCTGGTCAACGTGGCGGCGTTGCTCGCCGGCTCAGAAGGTACACTGGCGGTTATTCGTGCGTTAAAGGTCAATCTTGTTCCCAAACCGAAGCACACCATCTTGGGGGTCTTGTCGTATACCAGCATTGCGGATGCTTGTGATGATGTTCCGCGTTTATTGGCGATGAAGCCCAGCGCCGTGGAATTGATCCCGCAATTGATTTTGCGGAATGCGCGCAGCCTGCCTGCTTATGCGCGTCAGATGGGGTGGGTGGTGGGTGACCCGGCTGCGGTGTTGGTCGTTGAATTTAGCGGCGCAGAGCCATCGGCGTTGAAAGAGGCGGTCCGTCAACTTGGCGATGTCTTAACCATCGCAGAGACTCCCGAACAACAGACTCGCATCTGGAACATCCGCAAAGTGGGGTTGGGAATTTTGGACTCGCGCCCGCAATCGGCGCGACCGATTGCCTTCATTGAAGATTGCGCGATCCCTGTGGAACGCTTGGGTGAATTTGTGCGCGAGGTCGAACGGATTTTGTCCGAGCATGACACGTATGGCGGAATTTACGCACATGCGTCGGCGGGATGTTTGCACATTCGCCCGGTGTTGGATTTGCAGACTGGCGCCGGAGTGCGAGCGATGCGAACTATCATCGAACGCATCTTTACTCTGACGATG
>JAHDWC010000289.1 GCA_023382575.1 Anaerolineales bacterium | reverse complement strand
GCATCCTCGCTTCAACAAGTCATTTGCCATTCTTGATCTCATCCGCGCTTGCGCTGACCACGCCACAAGATGTCTCTTCGTTTGTGGGTCCTGGCTTCAAATCCACAAGTCGACTCGCTGGTACGTCTTCCTCCATGATGTTGGGCGTTTTGCAATCCAACCGCGAAAATGTACTCGATGCGCTTCACGGAATGCAACGTCAACTGTCGGAAATCGAAGCGGCGTTGACAGCCAGTGACTTTACGAAACTCGAAGCTCTTCTCAACGAAGCGCAATCTGCTTACCAAGCGTTCACTGGCAACTGATTACTTTCTGATTACTACACACTACTATGCCAAGCCTTCCTCCTTCTCTTCAAATAACTCCCATCCATCATCCACTCGATGCCACAGTCCGTGTGCCTGGCTCCAAATCGCTGACCAATCGCGCCTTGCTCATCTCCGCACTTGCAAATGGGAAAACGCGTCTCACCAATGCGCTCTTCTCCGACGATTCGCGCTATTTCGCCAAAGCTCTGCAAACCCTTGGTTTCGACGTTCAACTGGATGAAGCGAATTATTCCATGTCCGTCACCGGCTTGGGTGGGAAGATCCCGGCAAAGAAAGCTGAACTCTTCATCGGCAATGCTGGCACTGCTGCAAGATTTCTCTCCGCCTTTCTGACTCTCGGTAATGGCGAATACATTTTGGACGGTGAACCGCGCATGCGTGAACGTCCCATAGGGGATCTGATCGAGGCTTTAAATCAATTGGGTGTGGAAATGGAAGCCAAAAACAATTGTCCTCCCGTTGAAATCTTTGCCAAGGGGCTTCCAGGCGGAAAAACAAGAATCGCGGGTGACATCTCAAGTCAGTTCTTATCCGCCTTGCTGATGACCGCCCCCTATGCCCAATCTTCCATCAAAGTGGAACTTACAACCGACCTCAATTCCAAACCTTATGTGGATATGACCATTTCCATTATGAAGGATTTCGGCATTGAGATCGAACGAGATCAATATTCGCATTTCACGATCCATCCTTCAGCGTACTTGCCGATTACCAATTACTCAATTGAAAGTGATGCTTCCGCCGCCTCTTACTTCTTCGCCGCCCCTGCCATCTGTGGCGGGATGGTGAGGGTGGAAAATATCTCGCGCAAGTCTGTGCAAGGGGATATTGGTTTTCTCGATGTGCTGACGAAAATGGGCTGTGTTGTCAAAGAGTTCGATAACTCGATCACGGTCCATCGTCCGTTGTCCATCGTTGGGATTGACATCGACATGCGTGACATCCCGGATACGGCTCAGACCCTCGCCGCCATCGCCCCGTTTGCGGATTCGCCCACCCGCATTCGCGGCATCGCTTCGGCGCGAGTCAAAGAGACTGATCGAGTCCATGCAACCTGTGTGGAGTTAGACAGGCTCGGCGTCCGCGTGGAAGAGCATGAAGATGGAATGACCATTCATCCCGTCGAAACGATGCGCAGCGCTTCCATCCAAACGTACAACGATCACCGCATGGCAATGGCATTCTCCCTCATCGGTCTGCGTTTCGATGGCGTGACGATTGAAAACCCTTCTTGCGTATCCAAAACCTTTCCAAACTTCTTTGAAGTTTTAGAAATGCTGCAATAGATCATGCAACGACCTTCGACCTTCGACTTTCGACTTGGGTTAATCGGTTACCCTCTTGGTCATTCGCTTTCTCCAAAGATTCATGCTGCTGCTTTAAGGGCTTGCGGTTTGCAAGGAACCTATTCCCTATCCCCTATTCCATCCGAAGATAAACTGGCATTACAAGCTTTACTCACCCGCATTCGCTTCGGTGAAATTCATGGACTCAACGTCACCATTCCTCACAAGCAGAGCGTGATCGAATTCATGGATGAACTCACGCCAACGGCCAAAGCCATTGGCGCGGTCAATACGATTTATTTTCGTGAAAGCAAACTTATTGGTGATAATACCGATGCGCCGGGATTTCTGTCCGATCTAAAACGGGTTATGTCAGAAAATCAATCATCAATCGCAAACCGTAAATCGGCAATCGTTCTTGGCGCAGGCGGGTCTGCACGAGCTGTTGTTTACGCTTTGCTCCATGATGGTTGGAATGTTACCCTTGCTGCCCGTAGAATTGAGCAAGCTCAACAACTTGCAAAATCTTTTCCCGGTTATAACTTGTCACTCACTATTTTTGACCTTCGATCTTTGGACTTCGACTTGATCGTCAACACTACCCCTCTTGGGATGACGCCGAATATTGAAACCTCACCTCTTCCTAAAAATATGATTTTTTCCAAACATACATTTATCTATGACCTGGTCTACAATCCGCGTGATACCAAACTTGTGAAAGACGCCCGCGCACAAGGACTATCCGCCGCGACCGGATTAGGTATGCTCATCGAGCAGGCTGCTCTTGCCTTCGAGAAATGGACTGGCGCAAATGTCGACCGCACTGCCATGCGAAAGGCGGTTGAATGACGCGCGTCTTTGAATCCGCTCGAAACGGCTGGTTGGGCGCCAGAGAAAATTTTATCCCCGGACTGGTGATTATTTTCTTCGCGGCTTTGCTGGTTGCAGCATATTATGCTTTCGCTTCTGTTCGCGATGCGTTGGTGGGTTTACAGTCCATTCGCGAGGATTGGGGTCTTGCGTTCTCCATGTTGACGAGCGCGATCGGTGCTGGGTTGATTCCGGGTCTCTATTTAATGGCTGTTGGGAAGAGCCAATCGAACCGTCGTGGTTTCCTGGATTTGCTCTTTACCTGTCTGATTTGGGCAACTAATATGATCTGGATCGATAATTTCTACACCTTTCAAGATTGGTTCTGGGGTTCATCGGTTACATTTGGTATTCTTATTTCCAAAATGCTGCTTGACCAATTCGTTTTCACGCCTCTTTTGAGTATTCAACATGTCGCCCTTGGTTTTCGATTGCGCGATCTGAACTATGACTTCAAAGCCCTCGGCTATGCCTTGCGCGATGACTGGATTATCAAGGTCATTATTCCCATGATGGTCAGTTGTTGGTTGACTTGGATTCCCGGTACGCTGGTGGTGTATTCCCTCCCGCTTCCGCTTCAGATTCCGCTTATGGTTCTCATCCAATGTTTCTTCGCGCTGGAAATGGCGTTTGTCTCCAGCAAGATGACAGATACAAACACCCCTTAGTTATTGGAGCTTCTTATGCCTCTACGTTTTCTCACCGCAGGTGAATCCCACGGACCCTCGCTCACGACCATCCTCGATGGTATTCCGGCCGGACTTCCCATCACACCCGATATTATCAACAAAGAACTCGCTCGTCGCCAGCAAGGCTACGGCTCAGGCGGACGCATGAACATCGAAAAAGATACCGTGCAAATTCTTGGTGGCGTAATGGGTGGCGAAACCACC
>JAHDWC010000288.1 GCA_023382575.1 Anaerolineales bacterium | reverse complement strand
TGTCGCGCTCATTGGTTTGATCTTCAACGATCAACTCAGCACCTTCTTGTATGGGTTGGAGTCCAATTGGTTATTCTTCATCGCAGTGTTGGTCGCCACCCTGAGCGGAGTTGCGCTTGGCGGACTGATGGAAGCCACACTCATTCGCCCGCTGTACAGCCGCCCGATCTATCAGTTGATGCTCACGCTTGGCATGAGCGCCATCGGCATTGAAATGGTGCGCGCCATTTGGGGACGCCCCGAGTTTGTGATGCCCAAGCCTGCTTTCTTCAACGGCTCGGGCGAGGGTTGCCCGGCTACGACCGTTGCTGATTGGTGGGCAAATCATTGTTCGACCATTCTGCTTTTTGACGGACGTGTGCGTGTGTATAACGAGATATTTATTCCGCTGGTTGGGTTGGTGGTTTTGATCTCGATCTGGATTTTGTTGCAGCGCACCCGCCTCGGGATGATCATCCGCGCTGGTGTGCAAGATAGCCAAATGGTGGAAGCACTCGGCATCAACGTCCGCCGTGTGTTTACGATGGTCTTTGCACTTGGTGTTGGACTCGCCGCTTTGGGTGGCGTGTTGGGCGCTCCGTCTACTGGTTTATCAAATGTCATGGGAGAGAGTCTCTTGCTCAATGCGCTCATCGCACTTGCCATTGGCGGTCTGACCAGTTATCCCGGTGCGGCGCTTGGTTCGGTCATTGTCGGCATGATCCAGCAGTTCATCATCAAATACGGGCAGATCGGCATCGCCATTCCCTTCACAGAGATTATCTTCAAACCCACGCCGCCGCTTGTCCCTGCTTCGACGGTGATGCTGATGGTTATTGTGTTGCTCATCCTGCCGAATGGCTTACTCGGCAAAAAGGAATAAGTCGAGTCATGAAAACATTCCTCTCTTCACAACGCGGTTCGCTGATCACTCTGCTCCTTTTGATCTTTTTGCCGTTCATCGTCGGCTTGTTTGATGGTTCTTCACCTGCCACGGTATTCGTCAACGGTAGCGGACAATCCAAGTTCGTTCAAGGTTTGGCTATCGAAATTTTCATCCTTGCCATCTACGCCATCAGCTTTGACTTGATCTTCGGCATCACAGGTATGTTGTCCTTCGGACACTCCATGTTCTATGGTGTTGGCGCGTATCTGACCGGTATCGCTATCAAGAATTTTGGGCTTCCGCTTCTGCCTACATTGGGATGGGTGTTCGTAGCGGCGATTGTACAAGCGATCCTGTTTGGGGTTGTCTTGCCGCGCGTCAAAGGGATTACCTTCGCATTGGTCACGCTCGGGCTGGGATCGGTCTTCCATATTCTGGTCATGTCCAGTGAATTTGGTGAATACACCGGCGCAGACGTGGGCTTGCAAGGCGTGATCGTGCCCGCCTTTATCAGTCCCGCCAATGAGCGTTTACGTTTCTATTTTGTTATGCTTGCAGTTCTAGTTCTGGTTTATCTAGCCTACCAGCGTTTTGTCACTTCGCCAACGGGACGGGTCTGTGTTGCCATCCGTGAGAACGAGGGACGTGCCCGCATGTTAGGATACAACACCTTCTATTTCAAATTTGCGGCGCTTCTGCTTTCATCATTCACGGCGGCGCTGGCCGGATTCTTCCACACCTTGTATCAGCCCATTGTCAGCCCGAATGTGGCGAGCATGGGGTTTACCGTCACAGCTTTGCTGATCACGTTGATTGGCGGGGTGGGCACGCTCAATGGTGCATTTGTCGGCGCGGTTTTCTACCGCCTGCTGGATTACGGACTGAGGCGTTATATTGGTGAGAGCGCCAGTTTCATCAACGGCGCGATCTACGTGTTATTTGTGCTTTTCATTCCATACGGCATTGTGGGGACGTGGCGTTTGAAGTCGCTTCAGATCAAACAAGGCTGGGAGCGTTTGCTGGGAATGTTCAACAAGTAAACTGTCCGCCCATTGAAAATCCACAGTAGATTTTTCTACTGTGGATTTTTTATTTCATCAAATATTCTTGAACGTAGAAGTCAACGCGGGATACAAACCTCGGTACAACGGATATAGCCGTTCGTATTCCGCAACATCTTTGCCCGGCTTGACGCTGCCCGTGATCTGAATGGTCGCATCACATGCCGATTGGACATTTTGGAAAGCGCCCGCACCCGTAGCCGCGAGCAATGCCGCGCCATAGGCGGCACCTTCAGCCGTGTTGACTGTGACAACTTCCGCTTGCAGGATGTCGGCGAGGATTTGCCGCCAAAGCGGACTGCGTGCGCCGCCTCCAGTGACGCGGACTTGAGTTGCGTTTTTCAACCCAGAGCTTTTCATCAGCTCGAAGCTATCCCGCAGACCAAAGGACACGCCTTCCAATACCGAGCGGGTGAGGTGAGCAAGGCTATGGCGGACGGTCAGCCCGACGAAGGCACCGCGTGCTAACGGGTCAGGGTGAGGCGTGCGTTCGCCAGTCAGATAAGGCAGGAAGAGCAATCCATCGCTTCCAGCGGGAATACTTTCTGCTGGTTTGAGCAGGGTATCGTAATCGGTGTTTGGAGAAAATGTATCTCGATGCCAGCGTAGACTACCCGCCGCGGAGAGCATGACGCCCATGAGATGCCACTTGCCCGGCACGGAATGACAGAAGGCGTGCAAACGTCCTTCAGGCTCGATGCTGGGAGAGTCGGTGGTGGCGAAGACCACGCCCGAAGTTCCCAGGCTGACCGAGACCACGCCTGCGCGTACAGCGCCTGTGCCGACGGCGCTTGCCGCCTGGTCACCGCCGCCGCCAAAGATTGGAATGCCTGCGGGTAAACCGAGTTCGCTGGCAACGCTGGATGAAAGCTCGCCAGTGACGTCTGTCCCTTCGCAGGTGGGCGGCAAAAGCTCGGCGGGAATATCGAGCGCAGATAAAACTTCGGGTGACCAATCGCGTTTGGCGAGGTCGAAGAGGATCGTGCCAGCCCCATCAGCGCGATCCATCATGAATTTGCCCGTCAACTTATAGCGGACATAATCTTTTGGCAGCAGGATGTGACGCGCTCGCTTCCAGATCTCGGGTTCGTTTTCCTGCACCCATAAAATCTTCGGCGCGGTGAAGCCTGTCAGCGCGTCGTTGCCGGTGATGCGGATGAGATTCTCCCGTCCAAGTTTGAGGCGGATGGAATCACATTGCGAGGCAGTACGTTGGTCATTCCACAAAATGGCGGGGCGAAGTACATCGCCGTTTTCATCCAGGAGCACCAGCCCATGCATCTGGCCTGTCAGCCCAATGCCTTTGACTTGTTTCGGGTCGATGCGGGTTTGGGCGAGCACGCTGCGAATGCTTGCGATGGTCGCATCCCACCATAGAGTGGGGGATTGCTCGCTCCAAAGCGGATGCGGAGTTTCGTAGGAATATTCGCTCGAAGCCACGCCGACGACTTTGCCCGCTTCATCCATGAGCAGGGCTTTGGTTGCGGTGGTGGACGAGTCAATG
>JAHDWC010000287.1 GCA_023382575.1 Anaerolineales bacterium | reverse complement strand
TCTCAAAACACCCCCGAGGGTTTGACCCACCAGTCAAACCCTCCTTTTATTTATGGACATCATGCGCCGCTTCATGCGGTTCTTCTTCAACCTGCTATACCAC
Organism: Anaerolineales bacterium; assembly: GCA_023382575.1. Lineage (GTDB taxonomy): Bacteria > Chloroflexota > Anaerolineae > Anaerolineales > Villigracilaceae > Villigracilis. The sequence continues at coordinate 3,417 of JAHDWC010000287.1, read as the reverse complement.
CCCTTCGCCTTCACCTATGACCTAGTCGCATGGGTCGTTTCATTTGGTAAATGGAAAAACTGGGTCTACAGCGTACTCCCTCTTATTGAAGGGACTGACATCCTCGAGCTGGGTCATGGACCCGGTCACTTACAGCGCCTCCTACTGGACCGTGGGCTGAGTTCGGTTGCGATAGATGAATCCACCCAGATGGGGCGGCTTGCCAAACGTCGCCTGGGTGTCAATGGCAAATTGACACGCGGCATCGCTCAAGCCTTGCCCTACCCAAATGAAACGTTTGATACCATTGTTTCAACCTTTCCAAGCGAATACATATTCGACCCGCAGACACTCTCCGAGGTAAAACGAGTTCTCAGAAACAGAGGCAGACTCATCATCCTGCCTGTGGCGTTCCCAACGGATGGATTTCTCAAATGGTTGTATAAAGTCACAGGTGAGAGTCCCGCTGTGTTAGATGAATCCATCAAAGAAAGACTCACGGGACCTCTTCTCCAAGCAGGCTTCCAAGTTGATATTCAACTCCTTGAGCTGCAATCCAGCCAGCTGGTCATTCTGCTTGCAAGCAAATAAAAACTTCATGTAAAATCAGCGTCTATGTTAAGGAGAGAAACCATGCTTAAAAAACTTCGCGAACCCGTCAACAGCCTTACCCATTGGGGCGGCGCGATCCTGGCGCTGGTCGGTTTGATCGCCCTGCTCATTGTCGGCTGGGATACCCCCGCCAAGATCATCTCGTTTACCATCTATGGCGTGAGCCTGATTTTTATGTTCTCGGCCAGCGCCACTTATCATATGGTGCGCGTCAAAGATAAGGCTTTGGAAATTTTCCGCAAGATCGACCATGCTGCTATCTATGTCTTGATCGCCGGAACGTACACTCCATTTTGCATCAACGCCTTCGAAGGCTTTTGGAAGTGGGGCATGTTGAGCATCATCTGGTCGCTGGCGATAATCGGAATTGTGGTTAAGATTTTCTATATCCGCGCGCCGCGCTGGTTAAATGCGGGAATTTATATTGTTATGGGTTGGTTGAGCGTCTTGTCAGCCGGAGAGATGCTCGCAGCGCTGCCCGCCTGGGTTTTCATCTGGCTCATCACTGGTGGGGTTATTTACACCCTCGGCGCTATTGTGTATATGACCAAGATCTTCAATTTCAAACCTGGTGTGTTTGGTTTTCATGAAGTCTGGCATATCTTCGTCCTGCTCGCTGCTGCCGCTCATTTTGTGGCGGTGATGGGCGTTGCACTTTAATTCATCTTTCATATTTCATCACAACACAACAAGGGAGTTTTCATCATGTTCTTCGGTTTTGACCTCAAGGAACTTTTCATGTTCCCAGTCAAGGATGAGCAGGCACGCAAGTATCTGCTTATTGGTGCGCTGGTTGCACTGGCAAGTTTTTTCATCCCCATCCTGCCTTATCTGGTTTTGATCGGCTACTCTGTCCAAATTGCACGTCAGGTTCTGCGAGGTGAAGCTCCGCATATGATCCCATGGGAAGATTGGGGTGGCATGCTTAAGGATGGCGCAAAATTGCTCGGCGTCCGTCTGGTTTACTCGATCCCCATCCTAATCGTTGCCTCTCCGCTCATGTTGGGAGGGATTGCCATGCCATTCATGGCAGAAAGCATGAACGGCTCCGAGGTTGATACGTTCATCGCGATTTTCTCCATCATCATGATGGGCGGAATGTGCATTCTTATTCCGATCTCATTGCCACTGGCGGTCATCATCCCTGTAGCAGAGATGCATGTCGTAGACAACGATGATTTTGCAGCCGGTTTTCGCTTCAAAGAATGGTGGGGTATCCTGCGCGCCAACCTTGGAGGTTTCATCGCGGCATTTGCCATTTATTATGTCATCTCGATGGTCCTTGCCATTGGAATGCAAATCCTAATCGCCACTTTGATCCTTGCCTGTCTGTTGTTCATTCTGATGCCCGCCATGACTATCTATCTGACCCTCATCATGTACACAACTGTCGCCATTGCTTATCGCGATGGGCGTGCAAAACTGAACGAGCCTACAAAAACAGAATTTGCCGCATAAGAAAAGAGGCTGGCTTATATAAGCCAGCCTCTTTTCTTATTGAATAATCTGGAAAAGATTACTGTAATCATCCGTCCACAGGCGGGCAGTACCAAACGAGTCATCCAATGGCACAGAATGTTTCATCAAATCTGGAATCTGCAAACTGGCTGGGTTTGGGCTTAAGATAACATAACGCGAAGGGAAGGAATCCAGCGCGTTGTTTGCGGGCGTGTCCACAACCAGACCCGTCAAGCCAAATTCTTGAGCAAGTCCATACAATACAGGGCGCAGGTCAATGTGGCGGTTGGAGATGTGCGCCACAAGAATCCCATCAGGAGTCATGTGCGCAAGGTACAAAGCAAGCGCTTCCTTCGTGATGAGATGCGTGGGGATCGCGTCACTGCTGAACGTATCCAGTACCAGCACGTCGAAATTCTGTAGATTTCCTTCGGCAAGTTCGCGTTCCAATGCGAGACGCGCATCATCCGTAACCACAGCTACATCAGCTTTACTATCGGATAAAAAGGAAAAGTATCCACCTTTCCCTTCAGCGTATTCGACCACTTCAGGGTTGATTTCGTAAAATCGAACAACATCACCTTCCTCTGTATAAGCCACCATTGTGCCAACGCCGAGTCCCAATACACCCAAGCGTAAGCCGTCCCCAACTTTGGGGTGATTGGCTAGAACATATCCCAAACCACTATCTTGCGTGAAATAAACAGTAGGTTCATCTTTTAGGTCCGGATCAAGATACTGGATACCGTGAATAGTCACCCCATGGATCAGAGAATAACCGGAGCCACGTCCACTCGGGGATTCCCATTCCTTGACACGCATCAAGCCATAGAAATTGCGGACCGCCACCAACGCATCAGAGAACGGGTTGAGCGTCGCTATAATGGAAAAAACGGAAATAAAAAATGAAGACCAAAGTACCACCGAACGAAATTGCGGATTCCCCCAACGCGGCAAAAGCGAAACGATCAGAATGACGAAGACCAGCAGCCAGGCTAAATAAAATTCCCAATAGCCGGTGAAGATAAATGGCGCAATCAAGTTGACAAAAATTCCACCCAACGCGCCACCAACAGAAACCATCAAGTAAAAGGTCGTGAGGTATTCAGACGATGGTCGTAAAAGATACAGTTCGCCGTGGGCGATCATGCATGCCAAAAATAAAAGAAGGCTATACACTGCAATTTGAATATAAATGTTCAACGAAGCTGCATTTCCTAAGACCCACAGCACAGCCACGCTTGTAATTGCAAAAAGCAGAGCATACAACTTACGTTGAATCCACAGCCCACCTGAAAATGTCAGGATGAACGAAAGCAAATACAAAGCTAAAGGGACAATCCACAAAAAAGATCGGAAGAGCGTCGT
>JAHDWC010000286.1 GCA_023382575.1 Anaerolineales bacterium | reverse complement strand
TTTCCATATTCAAACTGGAACGAATAGATGTATGCGATCAGGTCCCAGATTTGTTTTTCGGTAAAAATGACGCCCCACATGGGCATCCCTGTTCCCATGCCTCCGCGTAGGATTTTCCCTTGTAATAATGCAGGGCTTGCACCAAGCATCCGCCGCGGATCGGTGAAATCCACAGGCACTTGCATCACCATATTCATTGCGCCCTCCATTGTTTGCATGGAGGCTTCACCTGCCTCGGCAAGATCGTCGGCAAAGACGCCATCGCCTGCGCCATTTTCACCGTGACAGGCGGCGCAATTTTGGGCGTAGAGTTGTTTCCCGTTTGCAAGGGATTCAGGGGTGGTATTGGATTGCCAGAAGTAGGCGACTGTGTCCCAGCGTTGGGCTTCGGTTAGGGATGTGTTTTGTAAACTTTCAAAAACCTCATAAGGTGAATGAGAACGATAGTAGTCGGCAGACTGGTCAATTGGTAAATTGGCTTCCAGTAATTGACCGCTGGTCGCCGAAGGCTTTCCTGTTGGAACAACAGGCGCGTCGTGCGGAGCGTCAAGGTCGAGGTTGAGGGAAACGTAGAGGGGAACAGAGGCAGGCTGGGGGTCAGTAGAAGCGCCGCTGACTTCTATTGTGCCGCGCATGCGCCAGTGGTTGAGTCCGCACCAACGCGTGCAGAAGAAGGCATAGATTCCAGGCTTGTCGAAGTTCAATGTGACCTCGGTAACTTTGCCGGGCAGGATGTCCACACTTCGCATGTCCATCTGACCGACTGCAAAACCATGTACAACGTCATCGGAAGTGATCTTTAGATGAAGAGGCTTGCCCACTTCTGCTTGAATGACATCGGGATTCCAGCCGCCATCCTCCGCCATGCGTGCGTGGATCAAAGGTGTGCGTGCCCAAAGGAATAATGGAGCGCCAACGGCAAGGAGTATCCCTGTGATAATCAGGATGCGTGAGATGAGTTCGGAGCGTTTCATAGCAATAACCAGAGCATGAGAGAGGTGGCGATAAAACAATATATGATCACTGGAATGGGTGAAACCTTTACTTCACCTGCGGCTTTTTGCGCGGTGCGCGCCGACCAGATCAAGCCGCCAACCAGCGCCAAGGTCTGTGCAGGTGCGAGAATGGAGGTGAACATCGGCTGCCATGCTGCATGGGCTGTGCCAAAAAGATTCCACCCAAGCCCCAGTGGGTCGGAGAGGGCGGCAAGGATGTAAGAGGCGTTGGTGAGAACGAAGGACAGGCTGAATGCCACCCAGAACATCAAACCCAATGGGATCAGGGCGGTTGAGAGTGATGCAAATCTTTGTTTAAGTGGAAGCGTATTCTTCTTGTTTAGAATACCAAGCATGAACAAGCCAGGCAGAATAACGAAGATGATCGCAAGAAAAACGATGGCATAGATGAACCAGGAGTTTGAACTGACATTGTAGGCGGCATCCTTGAATGCGCCCCACGGACCCAGCAGGACGCCTGCATAGATAATCGCCGAGCCGAGCATGATGAAGGCTTTGAATGCTTCGTCCATGCGAGTGGATGGTTTGGCAAGGTCAGCGGAGAAGGGACGCAGGTTGACGGCAATATTATCATGCGGGCAGGTGCGGATACATTCCATGCAGAGTCCGCAGTAAGTATTCTTTGTCAACCCGCCGGGGAAAACATCCCACGGACAGCCATAACCTGCTGAAGAACCGTTATAGCATGGCTTGCCTTCACAAGTGACACAAACCTGCTTATCTTTGATGCGCAATTCGATAGGGGCAGTTTGGGAATACAGACCGATAAACCCGCCAACGGGACAGAGATAGCGGCAGAAGGCGCGGCGTTCAAAAACTGTGCTAAGTCCAATGGCGGCGAAGAGCATGGCGGCAAGCACAATGCCTGTGATGTTTGGGGTGGTGAGCAGAACACTGCTGAAAAGAGCGAGAAGAAGAAAAGAAATATTCTGCAGCCAGATATTGCGGAACATCTTCGGTACGCGGAGATTGAGCCACTTCGGTCTTTTGTCGGGGGGACTCAACGCTGCGCCACGCTGTAACCATTCGCCTGGAAGCGGGATCGGGCAAACCGCGCACCATCCACGCCCGAAGAAGGGAACCGCCACAAGAATCAGAATAGCCCACCATGCAATCCACACGAAGACAATGCTAAAGTTATGACTCCCGACAGGTGTTCCGATGAGTCCCGCAAGGATGGCAAAGATGTATCCGATCAGCATCACGATAAAGACTGCCAATTGGGGGTAACGGCTTTTGAGAGCGTTCTTTATAAAGGGAATACGGGTAAGTTCGATGCGGTTCATAATCTACGCAACATTTCTTTCTTCTTTTTTCAAGATGAAAGAAGAAAGAGGAAAGAAGCCAATCACTGTCAAGGACGCAAGCCCTATCGAGCGATATAGCCAGTCATTTCTTCCAACAATTAGTTTACCGATCATGAAGGGATGCATGGCTCCGCAGGTGATGTTACAGCGGAAGCGGAAAGAGCCGGGTTTGTCGGCTACGAAGGTCAGGGTTGCAGATTGACCTGGGTCGGCTTCGACGGAAATATCGTAATCATCCACATATAAACCGTGGACAACATCCGTGTTGACCAGTTGGATGGTCACTGTATCGCCAGTGTTGACTTTAAGTTCGGAGGGAGAATAGGCAAACTGGTGCGCGTCAATCTCAAAGGTCCGTTCTTGAGGCGCAATGGCTGGAACTGGCAGGGGCGCGAATGCCACCGCCAGTCCTGCCATTACAAGGAGGAGAAGAGAGAAGCGCGGGTTCATCTGGTTAAGGAATATTGGATCGCCCGTATTTTGAATAGGTTGTGTCGATGTATGCCCTGGCATCCTGCGGACTTTTGCCCTCGTTCAGCATGCGCATCACATCCTGGGTGATGTCCACGCAGATGGAGCAGCCGAGGGCATGATTGTCGAAGGTGATCTTCCCGCTGGCATCCACATCCGAAACGTAGCAATCATAATTGGAGGTGTGACCGATGTCGCCGCATCCGCAATAACAGGGAATATCCTGCATGATGTCGGGATTGGCGGTATTAAACTGGTACGCCTCTTGCACTGCCACTGGAGCGGATTGAACATCCATTGGCATTTGGTCCAATGGCGACATGGCAAGATGAACTTCACTTGAACTTGATGTGGAACAGGCTGAAATTGCCGTGCCAACCAGCGCAAGCACAATTAACAGGAAAATAAATTTATTTGCTTTTGAAAACATATTGAGCCTCCGTGTTCGGATGGCTCAATAGTAGTCTGACAATTATGTCCGTTCCAGCGCAGTACGGCGGATAGAGGTATGCGCCAAATGGCTTATGATGAATGTCATCTGGTGCAGGAGGCGAATTAAGCGTTGATCACCTGTGCCTGGTAGTTATGGCGTCCATCATTTCCCGCCCCAACCACTGCCTGAACAAGCATCTCGATAGAGACCTTTTTCTCATCGAAGTACACTTCTGCCATGCGCATGTTCAACAGCACATCGGCGTCATGGACGCCGTCCAGCAACAACAGACCATTACGTACACGCGTGGCGC
>JAHDWC010000285.1 GCA_023382575.1 Anaerolineales bacterium | reverse complement strand
GGACCTCACAGCCGACTCCGCGACCGCAGGTCAATCCTCCCGTTTCGAATTACCCGCACCCAGTTCCCAAACCGCGACCCGCTTCCGTGCCTGCCTATGGCGCCACCAGCCGCCCCGAGCCGACCTACCATCCCGTGGGTATGACCGCCATGAGCAGCAACGAGAACAATCCCTCCGTTCGGAGATAATCCTTGCCGCAGACAAGGTTTCTCAGTTCCTCCCCCATCCAACCGCTGGGACGTCCGCAAGGGCGTCCCATGCGTTTAATCAACTCCTACTCGAATTGATCCAATGTGCTTTCCCCATGTGTGAGGATGTACATACTGCGTGCCAGTTCGCCGGTATTTTCATATACAAAATCAGTGATGATGAATTGATTTGCGAACGCCGTCTCGAACAGTTCACGGGTGAAGAAGCGCCAGTCACGGGCCAACGCAAAATCACGAGACTTGAGATCGGGGAAATCGCTGGGGATCTCCGCCAGTAGTAAACGGTCTTCAAAAGGTGGGACGTGCTCAGGGGGCTGAGGCAGGTGATCGGTCGAGTAGCGAAGCGGATAAAAGGGATGTAATCCACTTTGAGACACGTGAGTCAGCTTGAGGGTGGGACGGGCGCGCTTGCCAAGTCTGCGTTGGACGCGCTGGGTGTTGAGCCACCAATCCACTTGGAAGCGGTCGGAGGGCAAGCCTGCATTGAGACCGTCGCGCATCTCGCCGTATTCCGAGCGGCGATACGTGGTGCAGACCGCACCCAATTTGGCGATGTTGAGATAGGCGTTGCGGCTGAGCAGCGGATCGTACGTCCAGGTGATGTGATCCAAGCCTTGATGACGCACCATCTGCCATTGTGCGCGCTTGAGCGCAAAGCCGATGCCGCCGTCGCGATGATCGGGATGGATGCCCATCATGTGCGAGCAATGCTTGGCGCGCGGACCGTCTGGGGTTTCTTCGAGACCGGGAAAGCCAAACACGAAGCCGACCAATGTCTCATCCGCGTTGAAAGCACCCAGCAACAAACCGCCATTGTGGACAGCGGTGATGAGCATGTGCAGTGGCACCACGTCCGTTTCGGAGCCGGGCCACACCTCACGTTGAAGTTCCTCGATGAGGCGCATATCTTCAGGGGTTTCCATCAGGCGAATGCTGTAATCGTTTGACATGGTTCAGTTATCGGGTCCGTAATGAGGCGGCGCGTTCGGTGACCGAGTCCCACAAGCGGCGATACCACGGCTTGCGGATCAGGTAATCGAGGCGATAGGAAAAACGCGCAGGCATCAAACCAAAATGACGCGGCATCGCATCCACGGCGGTGGTGCGGTTGACGGCAAAGTAATCGAGGAAGAATGACGATAGCGGAAAGTTGGGCACCACGCCTTCGAAGAATACGGTCAGGGCGCGCAGGGTGATGGGCGAAAGCGGGACGAGGAAACGCCGTCGATGGGTCACATCCATGATGATCTCGACGATCTGTTGCAGCGTGAAGAATTCATTGCCGCCAACCTCATAGACTTGATTGAGCGTGCTGTCGTTTTGCATCGACCACAGCATACAGGTGACCAGGTCCTCGACCCACACCGGTTGGACAACGACGCGTCCGCCCGACGGGACAGGGAATAGTCCCAGCGAGGAGCGGATCAGCCGGGACAGGTTGTTGGTGAAATGGTCTTCAGGTCCATAGACCAGCGAGGTACGGATGACAGTATATGGGACGTTACTGCCGCGGATGTGTTCCTCGGCGATGCCCTTGGCTTTGAATGCCGGGTACCCCGAAGCGCGCGCCGCTCCCAAATGGCTGAGGTAAATGAAGCGGTCCACGCCTGCATCGGCGGCGGCTTCGACCAGGTTCTGCGTGCCCTGAATATCGGTGGCGAGCAGGTCGCCGCGTGCCCCTTGATTTTCCGCGCTGGCGAGATGGAAGACCGTTTCCACGTCGCGCATCGCCGCGCGCAGACCGCGCGTATCGGAGAGCGAGACCACAGCCACTTCGATAGGCACGCCCTTGGGTAGGCGCGGAGTCCGCGGCGAAGGGCGGATGAGTGCGCGCAGGGGATATCCGATGGTCGAAAGCTGACGTACAAGCGTCCGTCCGATGAAACCTGTCGCGCCGGTGACGAGAATCATGCAAAGGATTATAGCAGAGCGGAATAAACCGCAGATGAACAAAAAAAGACGCTCGGCTTCTCGAAGAGACGGTATGGGTTGATTGCTGGGCGCTTAAAACCCATAGACTAGACATGCTGTTTTCCCGCCGGTATAATCGTTGCGAACATTGTTTTGACCAATTAAGCTCTGGTTTCAAAAATATAGTTGGAAGACGTTTTCCGAAGTGGAAGCGCTGCTGAGAGTAGATATGATCGCGGCACGCTTCCACTATTCTTAAGCGGTTCCAGAGCTTGAAAGGGATTTGCAGGCGGGCGGGTCTGGGTTGGATGGGTCTATAAAAGGAGAGAATAGATGAATCAGCAGAGTTTCTTCCAAAAATATGAATTGCCATTGTTCTTCTTGTTGGCGTACTTGTTGAGTTGGTGGTCTGTGCCGCTTGTAGAGGGCGGGATGCTTCCTCATGGTCCCATGTTTGCGGCGATAATTGTCATTGCCTTGGTCGCAGGCAGACGAGGCTTGCGCGAATTCTGGGGGCGTTGCACAAACTTCCGCGCGGGGTGGTGGTATCTTATCGGGCCGGCCATTGTCATAGCATACTTATTGGCTGCCCTTGGGGTCAACCTCCTTCTGGGTGCGGAGTTGGTGAGTCCATTCCCCTTTCCCTCAGTGGCGACGATCATCACCCTCCTGTTGATGGGTGGGATCTGGGAGGAACCGGGCTGGACGGGCTACGCGTTTCCTCGTATGCGGGAAAAGCTTGCTCATCTCAAATATCCCGATCTGATTGCAAGTCTTGTGCTTGGACTTCTATGGGGACTATGGCATCTGCCCCTGTTCCTCTACGGCGTGCTGACTTGGTACGACCTGCTTTTCTTCGTCCCTGCCTTACGCATCATTTTCACGTGGATATATAACCGGACCAATGGAAGTGTCCCTGTAATTATGGTCACCCACTACGCCTCCAACCTTTTGACGGGCAGCATGATGTTGCAAGCCTTCACCGGCAGTGGGCGGACAAGTTACTACGTCCTCTTCGTCGTCTTTGCCTGTCTTGCCGCGCTGATCATCATCTGGAAGTCTCGGCTGAAACTGGGCGGACAGGAACATCAAACCAACCTGTAACAGACAGTGAAGATCATATATCTTATAAAAACAAAAGTCCTGCAAACCAGCAGGGCTTTTGTGTCTGCTACAGGGACTCGCCTGTCCCTGTCAAGGGGAACCCCTGACCTTATCATCCCTCGATGGGGTCTCGTGAAAAACAAAAGCCCTGCAAATAAGCAGGACTTTGTGAGCGCTAAAGGGAACTCGCCCTGGCCTTATCATCCCTCGATGGGGTCTCGTGGAAAACAAAATCCCACAGATCGTGGGATTTCCAGTGGGCGCTAAGGGACTTGACCCCTGGCCTTATCATCCCTCGATGGGATCTCGTGAAAAACAAAAGCCCTGCAAAT
>JAHDWC010000284.1 GCA_023382575.1 Anaerolineales bacterium | reverse complement strand
TTGATCTTGACCACAAACAAGTGACTGTCACCGACGCGATTGTTGATGTAACCAGAGGCATTGCCCGATTTGCCTTTGCCATAGTCGATGAGAGCGAAGGCATAGTATTCACCCTTGGGAATAGACACAACCAGCTTCTGTCCCTTGGTGAGATAGTAAGTTAGGAAACCACACTGTCCATGCGCATTTGTCGGCAAGTGCAGGGAAAGGGTCACTGTTCCGCCCGAGTCGTTCTCAATACGGATATTGGATTGCGGACCCGCTTCTGCTACATTCAGCGGACCTTCACATGAGCCCACAGGTTTTGATGTGGCTGTGGGAGGAACCAACAATTCAAGCGTTGGGGAAGGCAAAACTGGCTGGGTAAAAGTTGGCAATGCGGTAGGACTGGCTGTTTCCGTGGGAGGGGGAGGGGTAGCCGTGGGGATTGCGGCTTGTGTCATGGCAACCATCGTCCATGCTGCGGCGACTGCTGTTCCCTGCACTTCTTCGGGCGACATGGTGGGTTCAGCTTGCTGACCGCATGCCGTAACCAAGAGTGCAAGTGCCGCAAGGATGGGGAATATTTTTCTAATCATGTATCTCTCCATTTTCTTTGTTACTAGGTAGTGCTTAGTTTTTTCTTGTTGTAATTTTGTCTTTGAACAGTGTAATTAATAAATCTTCGTCTTTTCCGAGCGAAAAGCTGCCAGTGAATTGTCGTCCGCCGACCCAGGCCACATAGGTGTAGTTGCCTGCGGGTGCCGCCGTCTTGACCTGTCGCTTTACGGGATATTCCAAAATGGTCACGTATCCATCTCTTGTCACGCAGCGAAGCGAGATGTAAGCATCCGCATGAGACTTGTTGAACAGGTTAAGCGTTCCATAAGGTAGGTTTGGAGGAAGTGTCCCATAAAATAGTGGATGTGGCGTAGTCGTCTGCGTGAGCGGATTGTTGACGGGCGTGCCAGTGAACGGTAACGTGCCAACAATTGTGGAAGCGCCCAGTGTGCCGATTAGGCTTTCGGGAGCGACCGTTCCGGTTCCCAGAGTCGCTGTCAGCGTGAGCAGAAGCGGGTTTTGCGTCTCGGTTGCGGTGGCTGGGATCTCTGTATTTGTTGGCGTGGAAATGACAGGAGTTTCGCTTGGTTCAAGAGTGGGCGAAGGCAAAGCTTGCAGGGTCTGTTGTGAAAGGACAGCTGCTGTGGCTTGCAGGTCAGATTCCAAAATGGGAGTTGGGGTGCTGGCTGTTGTTTGCGGCTGAGAAAATGCTGGCAGACACGCGCTGAGAAGCAAGCTGGAAAAGACAAGGACGATCAACAGCTTTTTCATGATACCCAACTCCCTGAAATATTTTATTTATGCCTGCTGACTGACGACATCCAAAAACTGCGAGACTACATCGCGCAACATGCGTTCGGGGAGCGCGCCAACCTGACGATGCACCACCTTGCCGCCTGCAACGAACAACAATGTGGGGATGCCTTGAATGCCGAACTTCTGCATCCATTCTGCATGATCGTCGGTGTTGATCTTTGCGATGAGCAGTTTGCCGTCCATTTCCTTTGCCAGCTTATCGAGCGTGGGAGCGATCATCTTGCAAGGACCACACCACGGCGCCCAGAAATCGACAATGACCGGCAGGGTTGACTGCATAACAACTTTCTCAAAGGTCTCGTCTGAGATGTGAATAGGTTCTCCGGACATGTTTAAGTTCCTTTAATCTATGACTATATCAAGTATCTTCGGCTTATTTAGCCGAATGAGTATAACATAAAATCCCTGATATAATCGCCGCCCATGAACATCTTTTCACGTTGGCGTGAAGGACTTTCACGCACAAGCAAAGCCGCCTTTGGGCAAATCGCATCCATCCTCGGAACATCTGAGATCACCAATGAAACTTGGGATGATTTGGAAGCTCTTTTGATTCAAGCAGACCTTGGCATTGAAACAACATCGTCCGTATTGGAATCATTAAAACGCATCGCGCGGACCGAAGGCCTGATCCGCGCCAATGAGTTGACCGATGCCCTGAAGCGTGAATTGCGCTCGCGCCTTATCACTCCGCCCGCGCTTGGCTTTTCCAACAAGCCGACTATTGTTCTGGTCGTTGGTGTGAATGGCTCTGGCAAGACCACCACGATCGCCAAGTTGTCGGCTCGTTTTGTGGGAGAAGGAAAATCGATCTTGCTCGGCGCTGCGGACACGTTTCGTGCTGCGGCAGTGGATCAACTTCAAGTTTGGGGTGACAGGCTCAAGGTCGATGTGGTGGCGGGTGCGCCCGAAAGCGACCCTGGTGCTGTGGCATTCAACGCCGTTCAGGCAGGCATCGCCCGCGGCGTTGATATTGTCATGATCGACACAGCCGGGCGTTTACATACCCGGTTCAATTTAATGGAAGAGCTGAAGAAGGTCAACCGGGTCGTTGGCAAAGCTCTGGAGGGTGCGCCGCACGCGGTTTGGCTGGTGTTGGATGCAACCACCGGACAAAATGCCTTGCAACAGGCGCGTTCCTTTAAAGAAGCTGTGAATGTGAGCGGCGTGATTTTGTCGAAGCTGGATTCATCTGCGCGAGGCGGGATGGCATTTGCCATTCAGCGTGAATTGAATTTGCCGATTTTGTTCGCGGGGTTGGGCGAAAAACCCGAAGACCTGACGCCTTTCGACCCTGATGCTTTTATTGATGGCATTCTGACCAATAACTAGGAGAACTTATGCAGGATTTATTACAACGTTTGAACGCTGCCAATGAAGTAGTCCAACAACTTTTGGAGCGTCTTTGACCTGACGGGGAAACAAAGTCAACTCGCCGAGTTGGAAAAGGAGATCGAGCATCCAGATTTCTGGAACGACTCCACCAAGGCTCAACGAGTGATGAAAACCGTCTCGGCTTTGAAAGATGAAGTAGAGGCGTGGACTTCCATCAAACGACAAATTAACGATCTGACCGACCTGGTCGGTCTTGGTGATGATTCGCTTCGTGCGGATTTGGAAGCGGAAATTGTCAAACTGGAAACCGATCTCGAAAAGCGTTCCTTCGCGTCCATGCTTTCCGGTCCCTACGACCATGATGATGCGATCCTGGCCATCCATGCGGGTGCTGGCGGAACCGACTCGCAAGATTGGGCAGAGATGCTTCAGCGTATGTATTTGCGTTGGGCGGAGGCGCATGGCTTTAGCGCTGAAATTTTAGATTCCACGCCCGGTGAAGAAGCCGGTATCAAAAGTGTGACGATTGCCATTGGCGGCAAATATGCGTTTGGATATTTGCGTTCAGAGAAGGGGGTGCATCGTCTGGTGCGCCTCTCTCCGTTTGACGCGGCACATCGTCGGCACACCTCATTCTCGCTGGTGGAGGTCCTGCCGCAAGTCTCGATGGATGAGGCGGATGTGGAGATCAATCCCAGTGACATCAAAATGGATGTCTTCCGTTCCTCTGGCGCAGGTGGACAAAACGTGCAGAAAAATGCCACAGCTGTCCGCCTTACGCATATCCCAACCGGAATCGTGGTGACCTGTCAGAATGAGCGCTCGCAAACTCAGAACCGTGAATTTGCCATGCGCATTTTGCGCGCGCGTCTGCTTGAATTGCGGACTGCCGAAAGGGAAGAAGA
>JAHDWC010000283.1 GCA_023382575.1 Anaerolineales bacterium | reverse complement strand
TCCCGAACTATCCTACCTGAGGTTCCCTCAACCTGACAACCTTTGCGTGCACACTTGGCAAACATCCACCACTTTCCATTCGCTTCGAGCAGGGTCGCATCCACGGCGCGGATGTTGATGAGCACCTTTTTGAATTCCCATTGATCTGGAAAGCGAGTGCAATGATACAGTTCGATGGCATTGCTTTCAAAGGATTCAGGGATCATGTATAGTTCACCTTTGTACTCGAATAGATAGGGATACGAAAGGTGATATGGACGCTGGAGCACGACCTGATTTGAAACTATCTCCAGATTTTCATTGAGGGTGATGCAGGAAATATGTCCGCGTTTGGTGGTGAAGGGAAGTTCTTCGTAAAAGATATAGGATTGTCCATCGCGCTGCCAGGGGAATGGATCCGCCCAAAACTTATCCCGCGGCGGGACTAGCGCCTTGAAGTCGCTCCATGCAGGCTGGGAATCATCCTCGCGACGCGTGAGCATCAGAGTCCATTGTTCAAAGTGAAACTTTTTCCACACGCGTTGAAGAAGCTGCGGTTTGGTGAGAAAGGAAATCGCTTTTTTCATGAATAGGGGTTACTTCCGCTTGGACTGCTGCCAAAAGACAGTCTGTTTACCGGTTAGGTGCCAATACAACCCTAGGAGTGATGCGAAATTCGTGGCGCATAGGTAATAGGGAAGTGTCCATAATTTAAGCAGCAGCGGCTTTTTTTTGTGGTCATTTTTCGATAAAGGCGCGCCTGTGGCTGCCATAAAGTAAAAAATAATCTGTAATATCATCATCAAGTGAATGATTTGGGCAAGGAGCGGCGAAACGATTCCCGGCGCAAACAGAAGATGAGCAGACAGATAAAGATTGGCAAGGAAGGCGAGGATCATGAATTGCGGAATGATGAGGCGCAAAAACTTGTGAGAAACCACCTGAAACTTGAGCATTGGCGGTAGTTTTGCAATGTATTCCTGCCACATGTTGATGATCTGGAATCTGCCCGCTGTCATACGGCGGCGACGGATGACCTCGTCACTCATGGTGGTGGCAGGACGCTCCCAAACAACTGCCTTGGGTTCGGCGATCACACGCAGACGCTTCTGCATCGTCATGACGGCTAGATAAAAATCGTCAATGATGACGTTATCTGGCAGCGGACGCGCATTCTCTTTGCGGATGGCCATAAAATGCCCGGTGGCAGCAACCGATGAATGGATATTCGTCTCGCTCTTGCGGATGACGGATTCATATTTCCAATAAATGCCGCCTGAAGATTCATTGGCGCTGGTTTTTGCAGATAGCATCTTGGTCTGTGCGACGACACATCCAACTTGCGGATCGGCGAAGTTGGCGACGAGTTCTTTGAGCGCCTCTTTCTCCGCCAGAATATCCGCATCGGTGAGGAGGAAGATTTCTCCCGTCGCGAGGCTCATGCCGCGATTGATGCCGCCCACCTTCCCGGTCCGGGTGGAGCCGACGCTTAAGATGACGCCCTGATCGGCAAAGGATTCTGTGATCTCCTTTGTCTTGTCCACGGAGGCGTCGTCACATACGATGATTTGTAATTTGTCTTTGGGATAATCAAGATTGAGCGTATTTTCGATCTTCTCACGGATGACGCTCTCTTCATTGAAAGCGGGTATTACGATCGTTACGGTCGGATAATACGCTTCTTTTTTCTGGGCGGGCTTGCCGATCAACTTGGATGCGATGACGACAATGACCGGGTAACCGATGTAGATGTAAAAAAGAAATAAAAGACTAAGGATGAAAATAAGCCCGGCAAAATAAAAAAGGAATTCTGAAAAATTCATAACTCATTCTCTCCACAAATGATTTGTGAACTTCAATCGAAGTTTTTGAAATAATGGCAGGTTGTACGGTTTAGCTGGCTCTATTTGTGCATCCCTTGGTCATAAAAAAGAAAGGCGCCCCAGGCAGGAGTCGAACCCACAACCTACTGATCCGAAGTCAGGCGCTCTATCCATTGAGCTACTGGGGCGTGGGCGAAATTATACACGATTTGCCCGTAACCCTGCCTGCGTGATAGAATTCCAGCATCTTTTTTGAAAGGATACTGATACGAATGGTGGATGTTAAGTCGTTTGGCGAACGCGTAATCGATAGTCTTGAAAAGGTTATTGTGGGGAAGAGACAATCCATTGAGTTGGTCGCGATTGGCTTGCTGTGTCAGGGACATGTGTTGATCGAGGACGTGCCCGGCGTCGGCAAGACCATGCTGGCTCGCAGCCTGGCGCGCTCCATGGACTGTGTCTTCAATCGCATCCAGTTTACTCCGGACATGCTTCCGAGCGATGTGACCGGCGTTTCCATCTACAACCAGCAGGTCAATAAATTCGAATTTCGTCCCGGTCCTATTGTAGGGCAGGTCATTCTCGCGGATGAGATCAACCGCGCCACACCCAAGACGCAAGCCGCCTTGCTCGAAGCGATGGAGGAGCGTCAGGTGACAGTGGACGGGATTACGCATCCCATGCCGAAGCCTTTCATGGTGTTGGCGACTCAGAATCCGATTGAATACGAAGGCACATTTCCTCTGCCCGAAGCGCAATTGGATCGTTTCCTTCTGCGACTGCGTTTGGGCTATCCAAGCATCCACGATGAAATTCGCATCATGGATGACCAACAGCTTCAGCACCCCATTGAGGCGTTGACTCCCGCCGTCACAGCGGAAGAGGCGCTCCAAGCCATTGAAGCGGTCAAGCGTATTTATGTCTCACCTGCGGTCAAGCGCTACATCGTGGACCTCAGCACCCGCACCCGTCAAAGTCAGGATGTGTATCTTGGTGCGAGCCCGCGTGGAAGTCTGTCGCTTGCCCGAGCTGGTCAGGCGCGCGCTGCCTTGCAAGGACGCGACCACGTCCTGCCGGATGACATCAAGGCGCTGGCTGTGGCTGTTTTGGCACACCGCATCATCGTCAGCCCGGCGGCGAGATTGCGCGACCTTAGCTCTGACCGGATCATGCAGGAAATTGTCCTTTCGACGCCTGTTCCCGGCGGCTCATTCACTGCCGAGTCTGCGAGGGAAAATTGAATATGAAGGCGGGGCGGATTCTTGTCGCCTTGCTGTTCGTCGTCGGGTTGGTTGGCGTCTTCGTCAGCGGCGCCGCGCTTTATTCACGGTTTCTCTTCCTCGGTGTGGCTTTGACCTTCGCCGCGTGGTTGTGGACATATTGGGTTGCATCCGGTTTGAAGCTTGAACGTTCTTCACGAGAATTACGTGCCAACGTCGGCGATGTATTCGAGGAGAGTTACAAAGTCAACAATGTCGGCGTCTTGCCTGCGCCGTGGATTGAAGTCCTAAACCAGACAAAGATTCCCCAGTCCGCTGGTTCGCGCCTGCTGACATTAGTGATGGGACATCAGCGCCGAGCCTACACCGCACGCACCTGGTTGACGCGGCGGGGAAGTTTTCAGTTGGGACCGACGCGCCTCGTCACTGGCGACCCGTTTGGTTTGTTCACAACTCAGAGGGTTTTCTCGCCGAAAGAGACGCTCGTCGTCTTTCCAATGATCCATGATATTCAGGCGTTTCCATCGCCGCCCGGACTTTTACCCGGCGGACGAGTCATCCGCACGAAATCGCAGGA
>JAHDWC010000282.1 GCA_023382575.1 Anaerolineales bacterium | reverse complement strand
GGAGGCGGTGCGTACATTGTGGCGCGTGACAATCTCGGCGAGTTACCTGCACAGACCGCTGGCGCCGCGTTGCTCACCGATTACATCCTGACCGTTTCCGTGTCGGTTTCATCTGGCGTTGCCCAAATTGTGTCGGCGTATCCTGATCTTTCTCCCTATCGGGTGTGGATAGCAGTTGCGGCTGTCTTTTTGATCATGCTGGTCAATCTGCGTGGCGTGAAAGAATCGGGAACTGCCTTTGCCATTCCTACATATTTCTTTGTTTTAATCATGGTGCTTACAGTTGGATATGGACTATTCCGTTTCCTAACAGGTTCTTTGGGCTTCGTCGTTGATCCGCCGGAGTTTACTCCTCACAATATTGTTTCCGTCATCACGCCCTTTGTTCTGCTGCATGCCTTTGCAAACGGCACGACTGCATTGACAGGCGTTGAAGCCATCTCGAACGGCATCACAGCATTCAGGGAACCACGCAGCAAGAATGCAGGCATCACCTTGATCTGGATGTCTTTGATTTTGGGGTCTTTGTTCCTTGGGCTTTCCTTCCTCACCGGCAATATCCACGCTGTGTTTTCGGAAGAAGAAACAGTCATCTCCCAACTCGCGCGGACGGTTTTCGACGGCAGGGGATTGTTATATTACACGCTGATTTCCGGCACGACGGTCATCCTCATCATGGCTGCCAATACAGCCTTTGCCGACTTTCCACGTTTGGGTGCGCTTCATGCTGGCGACGGTTTCCTCCCACGTCAGTTGACGTATCGTGGCAGCCGCCTCGTTTATTCACGCGGCATCATGACCCTGGCAGTCATCGCTTCGTTGCTGATCATCATCTTCCAAGCCAGTGTGACAAGGCTGATCCCCTTATATGCCATTGGAGTGTTCCTGTCATTTTCCCTCTCGCAAGCAGGCATGGCGCGCCGCTGGTGGAAGATCGGTCATTTGAAGCCAGGCGAAGAGATCGTTGAACCGGGGTCTATCCTGCGTTTTGAAAAAGGCTGGCAAACCCGAATGGTGATCAACGGCTTCGGCGCAATATGTACCGTGGTCGTGATGATCGTTTTTGCGGTTACAAAATTTACAGAGGGTGCCTGGGTTGTACTTATACTAACCCCAACGCTTGTGACTATTTTCTTCTCGATCCACCGTCACTACAAGAATGTTGCGAAAAAACTTTCCCTTGATAATTTTGGCGCGATTCCACCGCATCAAACCCGCCACCGGGTCATTATGCCGGTCAGTGGCGTTCATCAGGGAACATTGGCGGCACTGCGCTATGCCCGCATGTTATCTGACGATGTAACGGCTGTCCATGTTGCCATCGAACCTGCCGAAGCCGAGAAGGTAAAGAAAAAATGGGAGTTGTGGGGAGAGGGTACCCGCATGGTCATGTTGAATTCGCCCTATCGCCTCTTCCTTGAACCATTATTGGACTACATTGCTGAGATATCCAAACACCGACAGCCGGGTGAAACCCTAACGATCGTCGTGCCGGAGTTCATTTCCAACAGCCGCATCACGACAGCTTTGCATACAAATACAGCGGATTTACTTCGCAGTCACCTTAAGCGCCATGAAGGCATTGTGATCATTAATGTGCCATATCATGTCCATGAAAGAAATGGCGCTCATCATTCGGTTTGATACTCTTAGAAATTTTCTTTGAGAATCCCTTTTTGTGCTGCAACTGCAATGGCGGCAGCGCGTGAATCGACTCCCAGCTTGTCGTAGATATTTGCCAGATGCGCCTTAACCGTCCGTTCGGAGATGCCAAGCTGATTGGCGATCTCCTTGCTGCGCTCTCCGCGCGCGACGGAAGCAAGCACTTCCAACTCGCGTTCCGTCAGATGAATGGATTCGTTTGATTCAGCTTTGGGTCTGCTTGTCTGCGATAACACGCGCGACATGATCTCAGGTTTGAGCAAGGTCTCGCCGCGGGCTGCGGCGCGGATGGTATCGAACAACGTGTTGCGGTCCGTGTCTTTGAGCAGATACCCGCGCGCGCCGGATTGCAATCCGCGGAGCATGAGTTCGTCTTCGTTGAAGGTGGTCAGAATGACAACGGCAACTGCAGGTTGTTCGGCGCGTAGTTTTTCGATGGCAGTCAAACCGTCCATGTTGGGCATGCGCAGATCCATGAGAACCACATCAGGTTTGAGTTTCTTGCAAAGACTCAAGGCTTCGTTCCCGTCGGAGGCTTCGCCGACCAATTCAAAATCATCTTCGGTTTCGAGGATGAGGCGCAATCCTTTGCGGATGATGAGATGATCGTCAGCGATGAGAATCTTGATCATAGTGGGATTTCAACTTTCAGCAGCGTACCTTTGCCGGTTTCACTTTGGATTTCGACGCTACCATTCACCAACCGGACGCGTTCCTTGATCCCCAGAATTCCATAATGACCCGCTGGGATGGAAGATATATCGAAGCCGATGCCATCATCCTGGACGGTGAGACGGATGGATGTGTCTGCCACGTTGAGGTTCACATCTACGGTTTGGGCTTGAGCGTGGTGGGCAATGTTGGTGAGTGATTCTGCCAGGGCGCGGATCAAGGTCTCTTTGGCGGCATCCGGCAGAGGCGGAGTCTGAGGCGAGTGATATTGAACAGGGATGCCTGTGGCGTTGGTGAAGCGTTCCACTTCGCGGCGCAACGCGGAGTCTAAATCATCCAAAGAAGGTTGACGAAGGTCATCAATGGCGCGGCGGGCATCTGCAAGTGTGATGCGGGCTTGTTCCATCGTGTTGCCAATAATGGATTGGGCCTTCTCATTGCGTTGATGGGTGAGATGAGCGTCAGCAGCTTCAAGTTGAAGGATGAGCCCGGCGAGACCTTGCGAGAGGGTGTCATGCAGTTCGCGCGCCATGCGTTGACGTTCAGCGGCGATGGAGAGGTCTTCGACACGCGCAGCATACTCGGAGAGCTGGCGATTGGCGGATTCGAGTTCTTGTGCCAAGGCTTGTGCCTTCTCACGCGCTTCGGCTTGACGCAGATACATGGTGACGTACATGCCGATGAAAATGACGGTGGGGATGACGGTGAGCAGCCAGTAAAAAGCGTTTTCGATGTTCGTAAAGATAATAAAGTTGGTGAGCGAAAGTATCAGGTAATAAAGGGTGGAGAGTGCTCCCCAACGGCTAAGCCCGAGGAAGCCGATCGTTTCGCCGATGAGCGCCATGTAAAGCGCGAAGACCATGCCCGTGTTGCGTGAGATGTGGGTAATGACGAATGCCAACACACCCTGCCCGATGACATAGATCGCTTTGCGCTTGGGGACTTGAATGATGGGGATCACCATCCAATGGAGTACCACATGCAGGATCATGAGCAGCGTAAAGGGGATAAAAAGCGCGGGTCGATGTAAATCGGTATTTTGGCTGAGTGACAGGAAGTAGATACCGATCATGACGAGCGTCATGAAGACGAAGAAGATGCGGTAGTCCTGGTCGATTTGAAAGCGGGTTTTACTTGGCATGATGCTCACATTCTATCTGATTCCGTAACCTATCACCATTGCGCGAAGATACATTGTACGAAAGTACAGTGTCCGCCTTCCCAAAGGCGCGATTGTGGAGGGGATGGGCGAAACGTATACTGATG
>JAHDWC010000281.1 GCA_023382575.1 Anaerolineales bacterium | reverse complement strand
ATGATTTCCCTTTCAAAGATGTGTAATTCTTATGATATGCCCAATGCATTCCTGTATCTTTCAAACAACACCTTTGTCAATCTCTCGGCAAAGTCGGGGTTGTTGTCCATATTTTGGTAGAACTTGAAATTGGTTTCAAGCATTTCTTGGAACATGTCTTGAAGGACCTGCTTGAAGGCGAGCATGGCATTTTCGGGCGTGTTCACGTGGATGGTCTGGTTCAAGCGTTCATCTTGCGCGAGTTTTTGCTCGATCTGATGAATGACCATGCGATCTTCTTCAGTAAATTCTGTGCCAAAGCGTTCGTTGAGTTCCTTGATGATTTCGGAGAGGGCTTCCAGCTCGGCAGGAGGCAAACCAACAGGTTGCCCAATTTCGTCGGGATTGAGCTCTCCTGTTTTGCGTTTGAGTTTGATCTTACCCTTGCTGGTCTGCTTGACGGAGAGAGTTTCAATATCAATCGCCTGCTGGATCTCATAAGGCAGTTTTTCTCGTTCAATGGGCAGACGGCGACGTAAGAGGCGCAGGAAGGTGTAAAGTTTTTCAAGATCGGTGTCTATGAATTTCATCACCTGAGAAAGAAAACCATAGAAGCGGATATATTTATCCACCCGCTCACGGAATTCAACTTTGGTGTCTTTGTCGACATGAAGAAAGGCTTCGACGGTGGCACTCAGAGCGTTGTGAAGCAATGGATGCTTGTTCTTCTGAATCTTTTCGTCGGTGTCGTAGTAGATTTTGGCAAAGCGTTCGATCTGATCCTTGTCGTAGAAGCCGAATTGAGCGAGTTGGGTTTCAAGGTCGTAGAGTTGATTGGGATCGGTGGCTGCTATAAGGACTGTCCGCTCGTAATAAGGTTGGAAAGCCTTTTCGATGTCTTTGGCTTCATTGGCGAAATCAAGGACGAAGGTTTCGGTTTTGTCGGGATGGGTGCGATTGAGGCGGGATAAGGTCTGGACGGCGTGTAAACCGTTGAGACGTTTATCCACGTACATGGTATGGAGCAAGGGTTGGTCGAAGCCGGTTTGGAATTTCTCAGCAACGATCAGGATTTTGTATTCATCCTTCTTGAAGTATTCAGCAGTCTTATTTTCGGCAATGCCGTTCATGCCGGTTTCGGTATATTCTGTACCTTTATCTTTTACCTTGCCGGAAAAGGCAACTAATACCTTGAAGGGATTTCCAATGGATTTCAGGTATTCGTCCATCTCCAGTTTATAGCGGACAGCGTGCAGGCGTGAGCGCGTGACAATCATCGCCTTAGCA
The DNA here is from genome assembly GCA_023382575.1 of Anaerolineales bacterium. GTDB lineage: Bacteria > Chloroflexota > Anaerolineae > Anaerolineales > Villigracilaceae > Villigracilis. Next base: position 2,363 of record JAHDWC010000281.1, on the reverse strand, counting down.
TGACCTTTGATCTTATCCTGCACCTGTGAAGTGAAATGCTCGACCATGATTTCGATCTTTTTACCGATGGTATGCTCATGCAGGTCCACAAAGGACATCAGCAGCTTTTTGGCTTTATCGGTCTCGTAGCGCGGATCGTCCTGTATCTTCTTCAACAAGTTCCAGTAGGTGTGATAGGTGGTGTAGTTCTCCAGTACATCGAGGATGAAACCTTCTTCGATGGCTTGGCGCATGGAATACAGGCTAAACGCATCAAAAGAACCATCGGACTGTGACAAGCCAAAGAGTTCGAGGGTGTGTTTCTTGGGGGTGGCAGTGAAGGCGAAGTAACTGGCATTCGCGAGGTGACCACGCGATTTTATTTCCTTGATGACTTCGTCTTCCTCATTCTCAAGATCGGGTTCTACATCGAGTTGCTCGGCTTCTTCGAGACTGCCTGCCGAAAGGACTTTGTTCAAGTGCCGCATGGATTCACCCGATTGGGAGGAGTGCGCTTCGTCGATGATGATGGCGAAGTGCTTGCCGGGGATTTCGCGCATTTGCTCGGAGATGACGGGGAATTTTTGCAGGGTGGAGGTGATGATCTTCTTGCCATCTTCCAGTGATTTCTTGAGTTGTTTCGAGCCTTCGGTGATGGGTTGCACCATGCCTACAGTTTGCTCAAAGGCGAGGACGGTGTTGCGCAATTGACGGTCGAGAATCCGGCGGTCGGTGATGACCACGACAGTATCGAAGATGGGTTTGTCGTCTTTGTCGTGCAGGACGGAGAGTTGATGCGCCAGCCAGGCGATGGAGTTGCTCTTACCGCTTCCAGCGGAGTGTTGAATCAGGTAGCGCTGACCCGTTCCACGGTCCAGTGAAGAGGCGATGAGTCTTCGGACGGCATCCAGTTGGTGATAGCGCGGGAAGATCAGTTTTCGTTCACCAGTCTTCTTGCCGTCGTCATCCTCTTCTTCATATTCGTGAATGAAATATTGAACGAGATTGAGGATGCTATCGCGCGCCCAGACCTGCTCCCAAAGATAAGCGGTGGCGAAGCCGTTCCAAGTGCGTTCATTGCCCGCACCTTTTTTGTCGCCGCGATTGAAAGGGATAAAGCGAGTGCCATTGCCTTTGAGTTCGGTGGTGAAGTAGACGAGGTCGGGGTCAACGGCAAAGTGCGCCAGACAGCGACGGAAGGCAAAGAGCGGCTCACGCGGATCGCGATCCTGCCGATATTGCCGAATGGCATTTTGCACGGTTTGACCGGTGAGCGGATTTTTGAGTTCGACTGTGAAGATGGGAATGCCGTTGAGAAAGATGGCGGTATCGAGGCTGTTCTCGTTCTTTTCGCTGTATTTCAACTGGCGGATGACGCTGAAGATATTGCCCTGATACAGTTTTTGGATTTCAGGGTTGAGACCTGTAACAGGTTGAAAATAAGCCAGCTCGAATTTGACGCCAAGGCTTTTGAAGCCATTGCGCAGGACGTGCAGGGTTCCGTATTTGCGGATTTCATCGGAGAGGCGGTTAAGGAAATGTGACTCGGTATCGTTGGGAGCGTTCTTGCGCAACTTCTCCCATTCTTTGGGCTGGGTGATGAGGACAAAATCGAGCGCGTCTTTGGGAAGCAGGCAAAGAGACTTATCGTACTGCTCAGGACTGCGCTTGTGATAACCGCCAGCCGTGTATGGACCTTCCACCACCGTCCGCTCCCGCAGCGTGCGGTTGGGTTCGGGGTCGTCAGGACCGCCTGCCAGGAGCAGAGATTCGATAATGGTCTCAAAATTTTTTTCGGAGGTATCGGGCATATTTTTCACCACAACTTTTTTCTCGATAGTTCAACAGCGTTCAACGCCAATCTTCACTTATGTTTTGACTTCTTTATTTCCTATCATCATGAATTAGTCTGGCGTTTTGGAAAAGGCTCGCACATGGTCGGGATGGTATTGAATACCTTTTATGGAAGTCTTCTCGATTTTGAAGGTATCGCCCGTGTGAGACGCTACGCTTTCCATGCTGACAATATAGTGATGGGAGGTTTCGTCTATCAAATACAAATAGTTTGCTGTGACGCCATTTTTCATTGGAATCCCCAAGCCTTTGAGCAGCGAGCTGGTCGTTTTTTCGCATGCCAGCCGCACGCGGACGGGGATTCCCACGCCAATTGGATCGAGGGAACCAAAACCATGAACACGTCCGTAGTAAAACGCTGAGTAGTGATAGACCTGCGCCAAAAAAGTGAGCGCCACAGCCATGATGGCTTGAAAGGTAAAGATGACCCAGAGCGGGTCGAAGCGCGGCGAAAGGATTTGACGCAGGAGAATCATCATCGGAAAAATCGCACCGATGGCGGAAGCGAAGACCCAGAACCACCAGCCGCC
>JAHDWC010000280.1 GCA_023382575.1 Anaerolineales bacterium | reverse complement strand
GGGCTGGCGATGATCATGCTTTACTATTTGATCCACGAGATCGGTCCCACCCGCTCGACCATGGTCACCTATCTTTTCCCGCTCGGCGGGGTTACACTTGGGGTTATCTTCCTCAATGAGCAATTGACCTGGCAGATCGTGACCGGCGCCGTCCTCATCATCCTCAGCCTTGTCATTGCCAACTGGAGTCCCAAACCCGCATGACCCATCGCTCCGGCTTTATCGCCATCATCGGACGCCCCAATGTAGGCAAGTCCACCCTGCTCAACGCCTTGCTTGGGCAAAAGATCGCCGCCGTCTCGCCGCGTCCGCAAACCACGCGCAGACGTCAGCTTGGCATTCTCACGCTCAAAAATGCCCAACTGATTTTTGTCGATACACCTGGTCTGCACAGCGCCAAACACAAACTCGGTGAATTCTTAAATCAAGAAGCGCAGGAAGCCCTCGATGGCGTGGATTTAATTCTCTGGCTGGTGGACGCATCGACTGCCCCGACAGAGGAGGATACGCAAATAGCGAATCTCCTTAAAGGAGTCGCGCGTCGGACTCCTCGCATGCTGGTGCTGAACAAAGTAGATTTAGTCAAACCCGAAGATTTGTCCGCGCGCGAGAGTGAGTATGCCGTGCTGATGGAGAACGCCAGCCTGATGAAGGTCTCCGCGGCAAACCGTCTTGGGCAGGGTGAACTGCTCGAAGCGCTGATCCAGGCATCGCCAGAGAGAGAAGCGGATTATCCCGAAGAGCAGGTCACGGATCTTTATGAAAGAGAGATCGCGGGAGATTTGATCCGCGAAGCCTGTCTTATCAAATTAAGAGACGAAGTGCCACATGGGATGGCGGTCCGCATCGACGAATTCAAGGAACGCGAGAACGGCATGGCGTATATCGCCGCGACGATTTTTGTTGAGCGAGAATCGCAAAAGGGAATCGTCATCGGCGAAGGCGGCAAGATGCTCAAGTCGATTGGTTCTGCCGCGCGCAAAGAGATCGAAGAGATGGGCGGACGAAAAGTATTTCTTGAGTTGCGCGTGAAGGTTTCCAAAGATTGGCGCAACGACCCGAACATGCTCAAGCAGTTTGGATATGGAAAGAAAAAGTGATGTCATCTCCCCTTTAGCGGCTTGAAACCTTCTCCCAATGCTTCATGTGCGACCCCGATGACCATAAAGGCTTCGGGGTCTTTTTCATGGACGATGGATTTGAGCGTGGCGACTTCGGCGCGGTTGATGACGCAATACAACACGGGACGTGAATTGCCCGTATACGCGCCTTTGCCTTCGAGCCAGGTCACGCCGCGTTCCATCTCGTCGATAACGTACTGAGAGACTTCATCCGGTTTGGCCGTGATGATCATCGCCGTGCGGACGGTGCCGCCGCCTTCCAGCACAGTTTCAGCGACCAATCCGCTGATGTAGAGCGCGATCATCGCATAGAGGGCGGCTTTCCAACCGAAGACGAATCCCGCTGAGAGGATGACCGCTGTATCGACGACGAGATAACTCTGCGTCATGGAAATGCCGCGCCAGTTGTTGAGGATGCGGGCGAGAATATCCGAGCCGCCGCTGGTTCCGCGCGCGCGGTAGACCATTCCATATCCCACCCCGCTGACGATGGCGCCGTAGAGGGAGTTGAGGAAAATATCCCCTTGCAAGTCATCGAGCAAGATCTGTGAGTACGAAACAAAAGCGGGGATCTTGAGCAACAAATCTGTAAACAAAGAATAGGTGACGATGGCAACCGCTGTACGCATCACGAACTTCGTCCCGCCGAGGAAGCGCCAGCCAAGCAGGAAGAGCGGCAAGTTCCCGATGAAAACCATCAAACCGATGGGCCAGCCGGTGAAGTGATTGATCAACTGTGAGATACCACTCACCCCGCCTGAGGCAAGGTCAGCGGGGATGAAGAATAGGCGCAGGCTGATCGCCTGGATCAAACTGGAAGCGATAATAAGGAGATAATCCCAAATGGATGGTAAATACTTTTTCATGGACGTTCCTTTCAGGGCGGGAATTATAAGCGAGCCAGGTTGACAGTACTTTGCAAGTAACCGCCAACTTCCACCTTTGGTACAATCATTCCCTATGCAAATGAAGAAATGGCAATTCTGGCTTGGGGTGCTGATCAGCATCCTATTTTTGTGGCTAGCCTTGCGCGGACTGCATTTGGGGGATTTCTGGGGCGCGGTTCAAAAGGCGAACTATATCTGGCTTTTGCCAGGTATTTTTGTGTATTTCATCGGCGTGTGGGTGCGGGCATGGAGATGGCACTATTTGCTGGGTCCGATCAAGAAGACCCCCACCAAGACCATGTTCCCCATCACAACCATTGGCTACATGGGAAATAACATCTACCCGGCACGTGCCGGAGAAGTATTGCGGGCGGTCATCCTCAAGCGCAAGGAAGGTGTACCCGTCTCGGCTTCACTGGCGACCATCATCGTCGAGCGCATCTTCGACGGCGTGGTGATGTTGGCGTTTATCTTCGTCAACCTCACCGAGCTGGCAAAACTCACGGGTGCTTCGGGGTTCGTAGGTAACATTCAAGAAGTGGCGATCTACGGAACCGGGATTTTCATTGGCGCGCTCGTGGTCTTTTTGCTGGCCGCCATGTTCCCGCAGATTAGCATCCGCATCGGTTCGTGGATGATCGAACGCCTGACGCCCAAACGCCTGCATGAGAAACTCAGCAACATCATGCACAAGTTTTTGGATGGACTGGCTTCGCTTCGTTCCCCCTTCAACGTGTTGATGGTCTTCTTTACCTCGGTCATCATCTGGCTGTTGGAGACGGGCAAATACTGGTTCGTGATGCATGCCTTCGATTTCAACGTCTCGTTCTTCGCGCTGATGTTGATGAATGGCATTGTCAACCTTGCCACCACCATTCCGTCCGCGCCGGGATATGTCGGCACGTTCGACGCACCAGGCATCGCCGTCCTCACCGCTTACGGTGTAGACCAAGCTACCGCCGCAGGATATACTCTCGTGTTGCATGTGGCGCTGTGGTTTCCCATCACACTCCTTGGCGCATACTTCATGGCGCGCGAAGGCATCAAGTGGTCAGATAATCTTCGAGAAGAAACGAAAGAATAAAATATGTAAGGGCGAGGAGACCTCGCCCCTACAGAGGATACGAAATGAAAATCGCAATCATTGGAGCAGGTTATGGCGGCATGGCTGCCGCATGGGATTTACGAAAAGCTGGTCACGATGTGACCATTTTTGAGTCCGCAAATTATGTGGGCGGGTTGGCAAGCGGCTTCAAAGAGCCGCATTGGGATTGGTCGGTGGAAAAGTTCTATCATCACTGGTTTCAGTCCGATAGCTCCATGCTGGGATTAATCCGCGAATTGGGGCTGGAGGATAAGGTCATCTTCCCGCGCCCGTTGACGGTGATGTACCATAACAAGAAGTGGTATCCCTTCGACTCGATCATCAATGCGCTTCTTTTCCCCGGACTGGGATGGGGACTCAACAAAATTCGGTTTGGTCTCGTCGGATTGTTTTTGCGTCTTACCGAAAACTGGCAGGCGTTGGAAAAAGTCACCGCCCACGAGTGGATGTTGAAGTACGCAGGCAGGCAAGTCTATGAGCAGATGTGGCAGCCGCTGCTGGTCGGGAAGTTCGGTCCATTTTATAAAGATGTCAACATGGCGTGGATGTGGGC
>JAHDWC010000279.1:408-3674 GCA_023382575.1 Anaerolineales bacterium | reverse complement strand
AGATGTTCGCGCTGTTTTTCATCGCCCCCACCCACGCAAAGAAACAAATAAAGGTGCAGTAAAGTCTGTTCGCCGCTTTCTTGAAGCGGCAGGAGTAAAGCCATGATGGAATATAAAGGTTATATCGGTAAAATTGAAATTGATGATGAAGTGGGCATTTTGTATGGGGAAGTAATTAATGTCCGTGATGTAATTACTTTTGAAGGCGAAAGCGTTGATGAAATTCAAACGGCATTTCGAGAATCGGTTGATGATTATCTTGCCTTTTGCGCTAAACGAAAAGAATCGCCTGAAAAACCGTTTTCAGGAAAGTTTGTTTTACGTTTACCTGAAGAACTACACCGCAAAGCCTATATTCAGGCAAAATTAAAAAACAAGAGTCTGAATAGTTGGGTTACTGACGTTTTGCAATCAGTTCTTAACAGCAAGTAGAGTCTTAAGGTCAAAAGCGTTCCAACAAAGCGTGCAGTGGATGGTGGGGAGTCTGCGGCTTCGAGAAGCATTTTTCTCGCTTCGAGTTTTTTCTGCTCTCAAACATTTTCCCAGCCCGTCCAAAATCCGCTAACGCACACCGTTAGGCGGTCTCTTCCGAGCAGAGAAAGTAGGAAATATGAAGTTACAAACTATGACAATCGTAATTCTTGCAACTATCTTATCCTCTTGCGCGCCCGTATTACAGCATTCCGTAATCCCAACCCCGTCTCCAATAGATGCTATTGCACCTACACTTGCATCTACTTCTACGGCCACTACGACTTTAGGTCTATCGCCAACCTCAACAACGAAGGCAACGGCACATCCCGTTTTAGAAACGGGTTTACCGCCGTCATCAACGATCACCCCAAATGCAACCCAAGCGGCACAGCAAGAAGACATAAAGAATGTCATACAAGCATATTTTGAAATTCGGTATCAATTGCTCAGTGTTTCGCCGCCTGCGGACATTCAGCAGGATGTTTTTGGCAAGTTAGTGTCAAGCAGGGACGACGCAAAGGATTTCCTCACTACCGAAACGGCTAAACTGGCAGTTGAGAGAAAATGGTACGAATTGAATAAACTCAGATATGCCAAATATGAATATTCCTTGAAGTACACAGACATCTCATTTGACGCGACTGCTCAGATGGCTACGGTCTCTCTACACGAGTATTTTGAAATAATCTGTGAAAAAACAATGGATAACAACTCGCAAAATCCATCTGCCTGTGCCATTGGGGAACTCACCCATGAAATTGTCTTGCACAATGAAAACAACCAATGGAAAATAATTTCTGATACCTACTGGGACTCTTGGTGGCGTCAATTCCGAAAACCAGGATTATCCACAAACGAAATATTGCAGAATATCAATGCGAAAATGCAGCAACTAGAGGCAATGCCCTCGCCCACACCATAATCGCGTTCTAAAATATCATAAGGAGAAGCAAAATGAACAAAATAAAACGTTTCTTGATAGTTGTAGTAAGCGTGGTAATAGCCCTGCTTTTTGTTAACAATCTTGTCGCTCCAGCCCAAGCGGACAAGGATAATATATCTACTCCAAGCGTCTCGGGCACACCATATCCCAAGATGGAAAATCTAGAAATAGTTGATTCAAAGGTACCAGAAGGGATGAAAGATACCATTCAGGCATATTTTGAAATTCGGTATCAATTGCTCAGTGTTTCGCCGCCTGCGGACATTCAGCAGGATGTTTTTGGCAAGTTAGTGTCAAGCAGGGACGACGCAAAGGATTTCCTCACTACCGAAACGGCTAAACTGGCAGTTGAGAGAAAATGGTACGAATTGAATAAACTCAGATATGCCAAATATGAATATTCCTTGAAGTACACAGACATCTCATTTGACGCGACTGCTCAGATGGCTACGGTCTCTCTACACGAGTATTTTGAAATAATCTGTGAAAAAACAATGGATAACAACTCGCAAAATCCATCTGCCTGTGCCATTGGGGAACTCACCCATGAAATTGTCTTGCACAATGAAAACAACCAATGGAAAATAATTTCTGATACCTACTGGGACTCTTGGTGGCGTCAATTCCGAAAACCAGGATTATCCACAAACGAAATATTGCAGAATATCAATGCGAAAGAAACCTCTGTGACAGCGCATGTAAACTCGCTTTTGCCTATTGCCGCTCCCGAAACTGAATTTTCCTGTAATCTCAGCGCAGATGATTCATCCCATCCTTATGAACGAAATGACGCCGTAACCTACGCTCAAACTCATGCTCTTCCTGAAAACTACAACCTTTACTATCCAAGTTACGATGACCAAACATACGGCGACTGCACAAACTTTGTTTCCCAGGCTGTTTACGAAGACGGCAACGCGTCTATGTCCATCCCAGAGCCATTGCCTGCTCGCACAACGGACGGTCAACTTCAATGGTATCTCCTCAATGGAATGCAGCGCGCTTCTGCCTGGAATCATGTAGTGCCGTTATATGACTTTCTTGTATCTCCTGCAGTTTGGAATGAAGGACCCGAAGGGTGCGAAATGACCTACGATAACGATGAGCAACTGGCAGAGCGTCTGTCTCAAATTCAGGCTGGAGACATCATTCAATATGATTGGGATGGAATTGGAGGATGGGACCATTCTGTGATTGTTGTTGGTAGTGACGAGAATGGCATTGTTCAAGTTGCAAGTCATTCACCCAATTCTCAACAATTAGCCTACAACTGGACTGCGTATGAGAACATCCGATTAATTCACATCGAGCGTAGCGATGGGATGCCTCCCGTCAAGACCTTTATAGCAGTTGCAGGAGATGATGAAAACACAAGAGACTGTGACGGAGACTTCTTGGGGAATGAAGTATATCTTGGAAAATGCGATGATGGCGAAAGTATTATCAGTGGTTTTCGTTTCACCGATATACAAATTCCCTATGGCGCAACGATAAAATATGCCTACATCACATTCTCTGTGGATGGGACTTATACATCTCCTATTTCACTCAAAATATACGGTGACGCAAGCGGAAATTCAGAATCATTCAGCACATCGAATCCCTTGGCAGCTCGCCCTACAACATCCGCATCCAGCGCAGTGACATGGGATGTGACAGAACAGTGGGATTTGACGAAAAACCTTGCAGGCGGAGAAAGTCAGTTTAGCTTTACCACGCCGCAACTTGCCTCTGTGCTTCAAGAAATCGTAAATCAAGACGGCTGGGTATCTGGCAACTCGCTTTCGATTATCATCAAAGACAATGGTTCTACCACGCATCGTCGAGTAATTGCTTGGGAACGGGCTGA
>JAHDWC010000279.1:0-398 GCA_023382575.1 Anaerolineales bacterium | reverse complement strand
GACGCCGAACTTTTCCCCGCAAGATTGGTTGTCGCCTACGAAGGTGGCATTTCAATACCGACTGCAACTCCCACGCCAACAGCTACGCCGACATCCACACCGACTTCCACTCCATCGCCCACCCCTGTGCCAACAGAAACACCTGTGCCGACCAACACACCTGGAGTAGAGCCTACCTCTCCTCCTTCCTGGTGGGCGCCTGCCGAAAATGTACTGATGAAAGATGAACCAGATCAAAAAAGAGAAGCGTTTTCCGAACTCTTAAGCCAGATTCGAGACCAGATTTTGAAGTCGTCACCCAAAGGCAATGCTTATATTGAGATGATATATCAGCATGCGCCAGAAATAATGACACTACTCTCAAAAGATGAAAACTTACGGCATCAAGTAAAAGACTT
>JAHDWC010000278.1 GCA_023382575.1 Anaerolineales bacterium | reverse complement strand
GTTCTGACTCAAAAACCAGGTTGAGTGTATCTGAGGCGCGCGCGGAAATCCCCAAACGCTTCAGCGAATCAGCCAATCCACCAATTTCATTTTCGGCAGGAATCAATACGATCAAATAATCGTAATCTACATTATTACGCGCCGACCAATTTTTCACACAGGTCATATCGGAGCATTTCTGGAACTCGGTTAACTGCTCGTACCAGGGGAAAAATTTTTCTCCATAGGTCCATTCCAAACCCTGCATTGTCGTCAGGCTTTTCTGTTCCGTCAGCGCGGGGAACCATTCCTGTAGCGGGTCAGTCATCGAAAACTCGCGCCCTGTGGCAAGCACGAACGTCTTGTCTTCTGTCACATTTTCATTCACCCATCCCATCATGTCCAGATCCGCTTGTTTCACGCTGGTATTAATAAGTTGAAAATCAAAGATTGTTGCGCCGAGCAAAAGGAAGAATATCAGTCCAAAAATTAGTCCAATACTTCTACGCTTCAATATGATTATTTCAATATGATCTTCTTCCATTTGATTGATCCATGCAGATAATTTTATCAACCCAGGACTTGCCAAAAAAAGAAAAGCTATTAGAAGAAAGCCTTCTCCGCCGCGTGGGTCAATTAAAATTGCGGTCACTCCCCATGTAATTGAAAAAAATTTGTTAAAAGCAAGCTTCTTGACAAAGAAGAATCCAAATAATCCTAGTGCAAGGATCGGTAGTGTTAGATAGTCTTCTAATGAGTTGATTCGTAAAAGCGAAATATATGCTTCCAGCGTACGTTGACTGGTCCCTCCAGCGGAGAGGAAGGTTTCCAGTCCGTGTCGCGCTAACACCGTTCCCCACCATGGTGCGCTGAGCAACACCACACCCAATCCGACGAGGAGGGCTGAAATAACTCCGCGTTGACTGCGACCAAAGAAGAGGAAAAGCAATACTCCGCCCAATGCTGCATGGAGCGCCGTCTGCGGATGACTGATGACCGTCCCTGCGCCGAAGAGAATAGTGAGCAGTAGATGTTTGTGCTGATAATTTTTGAATAACTGGATCGCCTGCCAGAACATCAATAAAAGGAACAACATGCCAAAAGAACGGGTGATGCCTCCTCCCATTACCTGCCAAAGAAAGGCACGCGATGTCAGCGAAAAAATGACGGTCGCCAGTGAAGCTGTCAGACGCGAGTTGAGCGTCTCTTTGGCGAATAGATAAAACGCCACAATGGAGACAGAGTTGACAAAAGCTGGGAGGTAGAGAAAGATGGCTAAGTCCGAATCAGGTACGAGCGCAGAAAGAAGCGCTGCGACATAAAATCCGAATGGCGGGTAAGCAAACGGAATATCCGCCTGGTTATAGGTCGTAAAGTCTGGGAGTCGAAATCCGTTTGCTTTTAGATCTTGCACCATGCTGAAGAACATCCCGCCATCGTTGAGTGGAAAGCCGTTGGCAATGGCAGGATAAAAGCGGACAATGACGCCGAAAAGCAAAGCGGTAAATAGCAGCAGGCTGGAGAGGTCTAGTTTTCGATTCATGGTTGGATTTAGTGTAAGATGATATGGATTTTAGCAGGCGACGCATCCCTCTGGGATGTTTGGGTGGTTTGATTGTACACACTTTGGTTGTAAGATGGAAACCCGTTCTTTCGGGTTGCGCCGACTATTGATTATGATGCCAGACAAGGATTCTCTCTTAAGGGGTAAAAACTCTCTGCCTGTCCTGCTCAGGCGGTATGGTGTTCCGCGGGTAACAGCAGCCACGACCTTGCTCGTGGTTTTAATTTCGGTGGCGGGCACGTCGGTTATTCTTTATGTCGTTGATGGAAAGATTTCGTGGACCGGACTCATCATTGCGATATTAATTCCCGCCATCCTGGCGCCGATCTCTTCATATAACAACTTCCAACTCGTCCATCGGCTGGACCTGGCAGAAGAGCGATTGCGTCATCTCTCCAGCACCGACGATCTGACCAAGATCTACAATCGACGCTATTTCATGGAGCGGGCAAGTCAGGAATTTAAACGCGCAAAACGATACGGTCATGTCTTTTCGATTGCCATCATGGATTTCGACAACTTCAAAGATATCAATGATGGATATAGCCATCTTGCAGGTGATGCGGCACTGAAACATGTCGCACGTGTCTGCCTCGAGAGTCTTCGTCAGATGGACGTTTTTGCGCGATATGGCGGCGACGAATTCATCTTTCTTTTCCCTGAAACCAGCGCCACGCACGCGGCTGAAGGAGTAGAACGCATTTTACAGGCGCTCAAACAGACGAGCTTCAAATTTGCCGGCGCAGACATCCCAATCCGGGTCAGTGTGGGGGCAGCATCCTTCCACGAATCGATGACCGATTTCGACGAGATTTTGCGCGAAGCAGACTTCGCCTTGTACTCGGCAAAACGTCAGGGTGGGATGCAGGTCATCGCGCATCACACTTGACAGGGAACTGATTCCGCAGATAATAGCTTTATCAAGGCTGTGACAGAGGAAAGTAGGCTGACAGAAGCCGCCAGAGATGTGCAAGGCAGTTGGTGAAATTGCACTCGACCGAACCCAGTTGAAGTTCCCTCTCGAGCCTCTCATGTGAACACGTCGAAGGTCAAAAGTCGAACGTCAGTAGTGTGAGACGCAATCCCAGCGTTATCGGGGAAGTCGATGTTAGTCGGCACAAAGTGCATCTCACAAGAGATGAATTTGGGTGGTACCACGGGACTGCGAAAGCGTCTCCCGTCCCATAGTGGACGGGAGTTTTTGTTTTTTGGACAATAGACCACAGACATTGGACGATGGATTTTCAATCGTCAATTGTTAATGGTCAGACTTTGGAGGCATGTATGCAGGACAAATTAAACGAGATCGAAAAAGCCGCGCTCGCTGCGTTGGCGGAAGTGAATGACCCCGCCGCAGTGGAAGCGTGGCGTGTGACCCACCTGGGGCGCAGTTCGGAATTGATGGGAGTCTTTTCCGGTTTGGGCAAACTCTCCAAAGAGGAGCGACCGGTTATCGGTCAAGCCGCGAACCGTGTGAAGGTGGCGCTTGAGGCTGCGTTGGAGGAAAAGGCAGCAGCGGTCAAACATGCTGCGTTGGAGAAATCCCTCGCCGAAGAAAAATTGGATGTAACCCTGCCCGGGCGCAACAAGCATATTGGGCGTTTGCATCCGTCTACCCAGCAATTGCGCCGCGTGTTGAGCATTTTGGCGGAGATGGGTTTTCAAGTGTTCACCTCGCGTGAAGTGGAAACGGACGAGTACAACTTCCAGCATTTGAACTTCCCGCCGCATCACCCCGCGCGCGATATGCAGGATACGTTCTTTATTGAAGCGGAGAACCGCGGCGATAATCCGATCTTGATGCGCACGCATACCTCGCCGGGACAAATTCATGCCATGCGCTATTTCGCAGCAACCGACCCGAACAACCCGCCGCCGATTCGTATTGCGTTGCCAGGTATGTGCTTCCGCTATGAGCAGATCACAGCGCGGTCTGAAGTGCAGTTCAACCAGGTGGAAGGACTCGCGGTTGGCAAGAACATCACCTTCGCGGACTTGAAGGGAACAATCGCGGATTTCGTCCGTCGCATGTTCGGTGAAGGTGCGCGTTTGCGCTTCCGCGCTTCGTACTTTCCGTTCACGGAACCATCCGCCGAAGTGGATGTGGAATGTTTCGTATGCGGTGGCAAGGGCTGCCAGGTCTGCAAAAATTCAGGCTGGCTGGAAATTCTCGGCTGCGGCATGGTGCATCCCAATGTGTTGATGGCTGGCGGCTACGACCCG
>JAHDWC010000277.1 GCA_023382575.1 Anaerolineales bacterium | reverse complement strand
CGAATCTATTGCGCGAAGTACAAGTATCCGCCATGAAATTCCTGGATGCCGGAGACGCCGAGTCCGCGCTTGAAATCCTGCTTGTACTGCTTGAAGAATCCAGCCGGGGCATTGAATATGTTGACGACTCGAACGGCGAGTTGGGCGGTTTCGTGGGCGATCTGGGCACGTCGTTGGCTGAAGCCATTTTGAGCATGGAACTCAGCCAGGTCGAACGCGACAGGCTGGTCCGCAGGCTGGAGAAGTTGATCGAGTATGCCGGTGATTACGGAATGGAAGGCAACCTGGATATTGCCGTTCAAGCCGCAAAGTATGGCTGGGGAGATATATCTAAAGAGATGGCGTCCCTTCGAAGGTTAGGATCAAGAGTCTATGAAGATGATGAACCGGATGATTGGGATGAAGACGAGAACTTGGATAAGGAAGACAACTATGAGCTTCGTGAATGGGGTTTTCCTCGGGCGCCAAGCTTTGATGACCTTACGGAAGCCAAGCTTAATGTGCTGGATCGGCAGGGTCGAACCGAAGAATATTTTGCCCTGTGCAAGAAGGAAGAGCGTCATCTGCGCTATGCCAACAAGCTGTGCGATCTTAAGCAGACGGCGGAGGCTTTGAAATACGCCAAAAAGCATCTGACCACTGTCGAAGAGACTTTGGAAGTGTCCCGCCGCTTGCGGGAGTCGCGCTTGGTGGCTGAAGCCATTGAGGTTGGCGAGCATGGGCTGAAACTGAAAGGATCAAAAGCAGGGCTAGGGGAATGGTTGGGACCTGTGGAAGAGGCGCAAGGACGAACAAAACAAGCGCTGACAGCCTGGCTGGCAGCATTTGTTGAGCATCCATCGCTGGAAACTTATAAGACGATCAAGCGATTGGCTGGTTCAGGCTGGAGAAGTTTGCGCCCGGAGGCGATGGCAAAACTTCGCAAGTCGTATGACAAGCAGGTTTTGGCAGAAGTACATTTGCTAGAAGAAGAGTGGGATGAGGCAATCCAAGTAGCCGAGGGACGCGACGTATGGTATCTCGTTATTGAAATAGTGGCTGATGGAGTTATACAACATAATCCTGAATGGGTCGCCAAAATCAGTTTAAAGCATGCGGAACGCCTGATGTCCGAGGCCAAAAGCAAGAATTACCCAATTGCCGCGACCTGGCTCAAACGCTTGAAACAAGCTTATAAGATTCTAGAGAAAACGGATGAATGGAAGAGATACTTGGGAGAAACGAAGGAAAAATACAAGCGGAGACCAGCGCTTCAAAGCCAACTTGCGCGACTGTAGTTTTTTCGGTAATCGAGTGGATACTTGGATCATTTCTCTAAATCTGTTCGTAATGGCTTGACTTAGTATCGTGGCTCCAGCTTGCTCACAACAAGTTTTTCTTGGTTGACTTTTAGGTTAAGGAGCGCAGCTTTCAAAACCAATACCTTGAAAATTCGGAATTGAACTCCAAATTTTCAAGGCACAATCGTTTCAATCTGACTATAATCGTCCAATGCAAACGTTGGTGGTCGGCGATATTCATGGTTGTTACGACGAGTTTCAAGCCTTACTGGATAAGGCGGGACTAACCGAGGGCGATGCAATTATCTCAGTAGGCGATTGTGTGGATCGAGGTCCGGACACGCCCGCAGTATTGAGATTCTTCCAGGAAAAGCCAAATGTCTTGCTGATCATGGGCAATCACGAGCGCAAGCATGTCCGTGCCGGCAGGCATGAAGTCAAATTGGCACGATCCCAGAAGATTAGCAGAATTCAGTTCGGGGAAGCCTATCCGGATGCTCTGGCGTTCATGGGCGAATTGCCGCTGTTTCTTGATCTGCCTGAGGCGTTGGTCGTACATGGATACTTTGAACCGGATCTCCCTTTATCGCAACAGCGTGCAACGGTATTATGCGGAACAATGGGCGGAGACAAACATTTACGCGCACTGTTTGATCGTCCCTGGTATGAATTGTATGATGGTGGCAAACCATTACTAGTGGGACATCATAACTATTCAAACACAGATCAACCCTTCGTTTATCGGGATCGCGTATTTGGATTGGATACTGACTGCGTCACCGGCAAGGCATTGACCGGACTCCTCCTGCCGTCATTCAAGATTGTGTCTGTTCCCAGCCGGGCTAATTACTGGGCACAAATCCGGAAAACTCATTCAGAGACAAAAACGCCATCCCCACCTGCAAGGAATGAAGTGGAGTGGAGCGATAACGATGAGGAAAGATTACTCCACCTTATCAGCAGAACCATCCAAAGAGCCAATGCAATCCTATTGGAGTTGGTTCTGAACCAGAGTTTGACCGTTTATCTGTGAGAAAACAGGCAAAACGATTCAGCGCGAATGCAGGAAATGGTATTTATGGAGCATTATTACACCTCGCCCGTCTGAATCAATTGAATAGCACATCCGCCCGCAAGGTTCTGAAATCACCAGATAGATTATCTATCCTGCTTCATACATTGGATGAATGATGTGAAAAGAGACGTTCGAGCACGGAAGATTTAGTTTCATCCATAAGGATACTTTTCGTAGAACGATACTTTTGAAATAGTGTTGTTCTACAAAAGTTGTTTGGCGTATTCCATCCAGCGCCACTAGGCATCTATATGCAACCCGGAAAAATTTGCTGTTTTTTGATGAACCAGCGATGCAAATGATCACCTTTCTCCTAAAAATATTTCTGGATCATTCGATTTGTCTCACGGACTACATCTTCCAATGCAGGGACAATGGGCATTTGCCCGTTCAATCGGCTTTGCCACATTTTCTGAAAGGTAATTTGTCGGCGTCGGAGGATGGTTCGTAGATCACTAACATTCAACTCTTTTGCTTCAAATTTGGGAGCCAATCGGAAGGACATTTGTTCCACATCCACCATTTGGTTGGTTAGGAGGTAATAAATATCGTATAAGTCGCGTGGCTCGGTCCGCGTCAGCAGGGAACGTAATTTCTCTGCCAGGATTTCTTCCAACGAATAAACTGAAAGCATAGATTGTTGTTTTTGGCAATCACTATAGGACGATCTAACCGGGTGTCTCTCGATGGGGAAAACAAGATTTTCATCCCGGGATATATCCACCTTGAAGAAGCGGCTATTAATATCTGCCTGCAACGGACCAACGTAATTCAAATAGATGGTCGGGTTGCCGCTGGCATGTTCCTCCACTTTGCGGGTGGACAATGTGATATTGGCTTCACGCACCATCCAGGGGAAAAGTGCCTCGATTGCTCTCAGCAAGTCGCCATTTACCAGATTTGGCATTAACAAAGTGAAGTCCAAATCTTCTGAAAAACGATAGTCCGGCACATAGATTTTCTTTATCGCCGTCCCCCCTTTGAATGCCAACATATCGTTCAGAGGAGAAGTGGTAATCGCCAGAAGCACCCAGGTGAGCACGTAGTCTTTTTCGATGGTTTTATCGCCCAAACCCAGGCGATGGGCAAGTTTGGAAATTTCAGCGGAACGGATCATATCAGGTAGAGGCTATTCCTTTTAGGGTTTCAGTATCAATGTTGAGTTGCAGTCGCCAGCGGGATAAGAAAAGACCGCTTTTCGGCAGAAGAGGATCCAGCAATGCGTAACTCGGACCAATCTGATCCTGCAGACGGGACAAAATTGCAGAGGGCGCCAAGCCGTAGAAATCAAGCAAATACCCCAACCGCTTGGACACAGCCTGCTTCCCCAATCGTTGAGAGTATTCAGCCAGTTTTTCCCAATCCAGATCGTCTTTGCGGATCAGAAGACCGGTGACCACTTCACTTACTCCGGCGCACAAGTCGGGTCGCGCCAGTCCATCAAGGATG
>JAHDWC010000276.1 GCA_023382575.1 Anaerolineales bacterium | reverse complement strand
CAATGCAATTGTCTCTCTGCCGTCCAATGCCCTTCAACCTGCAACAGGAGTCAATACAGCCCTGTTTTTTATAAGTCATGAAGAAACGCCTGATCTTTTTATTGGGCATCTTTCAGACGCAGTTGATGAAAATAGTATGCTTCATAATCTTATCCGCCGTAAAAATGGCGCTATTCTTGAAACAGGTCAGCTTGTCAACCCTGATGAATATAAATCCTGGCGCCAATACTCCTTGCTGGTTGAAATTCAAGAAATTGTAAAACACAGCAAATTCCCTATTATCAAATTGGAAGAAATTGCATTTAAGTTCAACTTCCATAAAAAGGGAGAAGACAATAGCTTTGAAGATACTCCTAATTCCTTTTTCCTACCATTATTGGAACATCTACCGGTAACATCGGTCTCAGCAGAGATCACAAATCCATCCCACTATGTGCAGGTTGTCTTGAAACCAGAACAAGCTCTGGCAGATTATGTCGCTGGGTATTTCAGCACTGAGGCTGGAAAAAAAGTAAGAGCATCTCTTGCTTCTGGAAATGTAATTACAAAAATATCCAAACTGGATCTGTTTGATGCCTTTGTATTGTTACCTGCAATAGAGGTGCAACAAAAGGTCATCGAGACACATCGCACTATGCGTGAACTTTCGTATCAGCTTCAGAAATTTGAAAAAGACCTCTTTAAACGCCCCGATCAGGTTGAAAAGATAAAAAAAGACATTCAAAAACTGGATCAAAAGGAAAGCTTCGAAAACTGGGTTGAAAGTCTGCCTTTCCCAATGGCATCCATATTAAGGCGCTATCAAGCCAGTGTCGAAATCGATAAAAAGTTGGAACATCTCCTTCAGTTTTTTGAAGCAACCGCAGAATTTATTGCCATTATTCTGCTCAGTGTTTACCTTTCAGACTCAAACGCAATGTCAACATACCATGATATTGTCTTTCCCAAAGTAGAAAAAAAGGGGGATATCAAGGTAACTACATTTGGATATTGGGTAAAAACCGGAGAAAGACTTGCCAAACAAACCAGAAGAATGTTGGGAAGTCCCAATGAAAGATCAATTTGTTTTGAATTATTCCATACAAACTCAGTTGATTTCATTCAAACGATTTCCGGCAAGGAGCTTTTTGAAACACTTAATCGTGCCACCGGTATTAGAAATCGTGATGCACACAGTGGGATCAAGGCTGAACTAAGTAACAGCAAACGGCTTAGCCTAGCCGAGTCGGAATTGGACAAATTGCGTTCAATCTTCTCAACAATTTTTGAAGACCTGATCCTTTTTGCCCCATTGAGCAATCAATACCGGGATGGTATCTTTACGAACAAGATCACAAAATTAAATGGGTCACACCAAATCTTTTTTGAAGATTACATAAAGACCATAATTCCTCTTGATGCGGAAAAATTATATCTGAGCGAGAAAAATGAAAAGAAGCCACTGGAATTGCTTCCTTTTATGAAAATGCTTAAAAGTCCGGAAAGTGAAAAGATAGCATGTTACTTTTACAGTCGCATGGAAGGTCAAACCCCAGCATGGGTCTCATACCATTACGAAGGGCAACCAGAAATAGAATTGGAAGACCAGGAACTGCTTAAAGTTATAAAGCTTTTTGAAAATTAAGGGCATCTTATGGATATTTCTGAAAAGAACTTTGAAACCATCATTGAATACCTGCTCTTGGCAGGCGGTCCCGACGACCCCGAACCCAGCCGCACCTTGCGCGAACGAATCGTGGTGGAAGGTCCATACACAGCTGGCAGTTATCGCAAGCGCAACCCTGAGCAGTACGACAAATCCCTTTGTCTATTGCCCAAAGACGCGCTCGATTTCGTTCTCATCACCCAGCCAAGAGAATGGGAAAAATTACGCAAGAATGCCCCCAATGACACCGAGGCGCATTTCCTCAACCGTCTCTCGGATGAAATCCGCAAGTACGGAACCCTACACATCCTGCGCAACGGTTTCAAAAGCCTCGGCGTCAAATTCGAGCTGGCTTACTTTCAGCCTGTAACAGGTCTCAACCCTGAAATTCAAAAACTTTATCAGGGCAACATTTTTAGTGTTGTGCGTCAGTTGAAGTACAGTGAGAAGAACGAGAACAGTCTCGATACTGTCCTCTTCCTCAATGGCGTTCCCATCTTCACTGCCGAACTCAAGAATCCACTCACCGGTCAAACTGTGCAGAACGCCATCAAGCAGTATCGGCAGGATCGCGACCCGCGTGAACCGCTCTTTGCCTTCCGTCGCTGCCTCGCTCACTTCGCCGTTGACCCTGACCTCGTCTATTTCACGACCGAACTCAAAGGCAATGGCACTCGCTTCATCCCTTTCAATCGCGGCGATAAAAAAGGCGCCGGCAATGAACATACCTGGAATGGTTTCGCCACCGCCTATCTCTGGGAGCAGGTCTGGGCGCGCGATAGCATCCTCAACCTCGTTCAATATTTCGTCCACGAATATGAAGAAGAGGATGACGACGGCAAGAAGACTGGTGAAAGAAAACTGATCTTCCCGCGCTATCACCAACTGGATGCCGTCCGAAGACTCATCGCCTCTTCACTGGACCGTGGAACGGGTCAGCGCTACCTGATTCAACACTCCGCCGGAAGCGGCAAGAGCAACTCCATTGCCTGGCTTGCGCATCAACTCTCTGTCCTGCACGATAAAGACGACAAACCCATTTTTGATTCCGTCGTTGTCATCACCGACCGCCGCATTCTCGACCGTCAACTGCGCAACACCGTCCTCGCCTTTGAGCAAACCGTGGGCATGGTGCAACCCATCACCGAAGGCTCGAAGCAACTCAAGAAATCACTGGAAGACGGCAAGAAGATCATCACCTCCACCTTGCAAAAATTCCCCGTCATCTCTGAGCAAATGCGCGAAATCCCCGGCAAGCACTTCGCCATCATCATCGACGAAGCGCACTCCTCCCAATCGGGTGAATCCATGCGGCACTTGAACAAAGTCCTTTCGGCAGGCAGTCTCGAAGAAGCCGAGCAACTCGATGTGGAACCCGATATTGAAAATGAGGAAGATGAAGTTATCAAGGAAATAAAATCACGCGGGCACCTCGCGAACGCCAGTTACTTCGCCTTCACTGCCACTCCCAAGAAGCACACCCTCGAACTCTTCGGCTTGGGACAGCCCGACGGCTCTTTCGATGCGTTCAGCTTGTATTCTATGCGTCAAGCTATTGAGGAAGGCTTCATCCTCGATGTGCTGGAGAACTACACCACCTATCACACTTACTGGAATCTCCTGAAAAAGATACAGGACGATCCGCGTTACGAGACCGATAAAGCCAAGAAATTGCTGATGTCCTTTGTGGACCTGCATGAGCATACCATCGGTAAAAAGATCGAGATCATGGTCGAGCATTTCACTTCACAAGTGCAGCATAAGATCAAAGGTCATGCCAAGGCGATGATCGTTACCCGTTCACGCCTGCACGCCGTCCGCTATAAACTGGCAATGGATGAGTACCTGAAAACCATCGGTAATCCCTTCAAGGTTTTAGTCGCCTTCTCTGGTAAGGTAAAAGACAAGGGAGCGGAATATACCGAAACCGGCATGAACGGCATTCCTGAAAAGAAGACCGCCGAACACTTCAAGAAGGATGAATATAAAATTCTGATCGTCGCCGAGAAATTCCAAACAGGCTTCGACCAACCCCTGCTCCACACCATGTACGTGGACAAACGACTCAACGGTTTGCACGCCGTCCAGACTTTGTCTCGCCTCAATCGCACCCACCCCGACAAAACCGAAACCTTTGTCCTCGATTTTGCCAACGAAGCCGAAGACATTGAAAAG
>JAHDWC010000275.1 GCA_023382575.1 Anaerolineales bacterium | reverse complement strand
GTGGAGATCCTCTTCAGCCAGGGTGATTCCTCCATGGAAAAGTCCAATGTCGAATCCCTCATCACCAAGGGCATCAAGGTCCTCATCTTGACCCCGCATGATGGCGCTGCCGCTGCTGCTGCCGCAGATGCCGCTCGTGCTGCTGGTGTCAAGGTCATTTCCTACGACCGCCTGATTCTCAACACCGAAGCCGTCGACTACTACGTCACCTTCGACAGCATCGCAGTTGGTGCCGCTCAAGCTCAGTATCTGGTGGACAATGCCACCGGAACTGGCAACCCGCTCTATCTGTATGCTGGTGCTGCCTCCGACAACAACGCCTTCCTCTTCTTCGAAGGTGCTTGGAATGTCCTCCAGCCCAAGATCGCTGATGGCACCTTCGTCATCAAGAACTCCAGCGAAGCTGTTGCTCTCCAGGACAAGGCGACCCTGACCCGCGATGAGATGGCTAACATCATCGGTCAGGTCACCACCAACTGGGACTTCAACACCGCCAAGAGCCTCGCTGAGGCGAATCTGACCGTAGCAACTGCGGCCGATAAGGGCAACGTGTTCATCCTCGCCCCGAACGATGGAACTGCTCGTGCCATCGCCGATGCCTTCGCCACTGACAGCGATGTCACCAGCTACATCGTCACCGGACAAGATGCGGAAAAGGCTTCCGTCCAGTACATCATCGACGGCAAGCAGTCCATGACCGTTCTCAAGGATGTCCGCACCCTCGTGGGTGATGCGATCTCTGCGGCAGTCACCTTCCTCGAAGGTGGCACCCCTCCGCAGACCCACACCTACAACAATGGCACCTTCGACGTTCCTGCCAAGCCCTCTGAGGTTATCTCAGTGGACAAGGACAATGTCGTCGAAGCCATCATCGACTCCGGTTACTGGCCGGCTTCCGACTTCACGGGTCTCCCGTAATCCAGTACTAAATTTATACAGGAACAGGGATGGAATTCGTCCCTGTTCCTGTATAATTGCGAAACACCCTATTGAAGACTCAACTTTTTACTTGAACTGTTTGTATCGGAGCATATATGGATTCTCCCATCCTGGAAATGAAAAATATTACCAAGGAGTTCCCTGGTGTAAAAGCATTGAGTGACGTAAGTTTTCGAGTCAAGAAGGGAGAAATTCATTGTTTGGTGGGCGAGAATGGGGCGGGAAAATCCACACTGATGAAAGTATTAAGCGGTGTGTATCCTTATGGCTCGTATAGCGGAGACATTCTTTTTGGGGGAGAGGTTCAGAAGTTCTCAAGTATTGCTGACAGCGAAAAAGCAGGCATTGCCATTATTTATCAGGAGATGGCCCTCGTCCCTGAAATGACTGTGTATGAGAATATTTTTCTCGGGCATGAGGTACGAAAGGGTTTCACGGTTGATTGGAATGAAACCATCAAGCGTGCAACTGAAGTGCTGAAGAAGGTCAAGCTCAGTGTCAACCCGGAAGCGAAAGTGTTGGAACTGGGGGTGGGCAAGCAGCAATTGGTCGAGATTGCCAAGGCACTCAGCAAAGATGTGAAATTGCTGATCCTTGATGAGCCAACCTCGGCTTTGAATGAAAATGACAGCGAAAATCTACTGAACTTATTGCGCGAGTTGAAGGAGCAGGGGGTCACCTCTGTTTTGATCTCGCATAAATTGAAGGAAGTTATTGAAATCGCAGATTCGGTTACGGTTCTGCGCGATGGCAAGACCATCTGCACGTTATCCACAGCGAAGGGTGAAGTCTCTGAAACTGCGTTGATCAAATACATGGTGGGGCGCGAGATCAATAATATTTATCCGCCGCGTGAGAAACGTGAGATCGGGGATGTCATTCTGGAAGTGAAGAATTGGAGCGCCTATAACCCGGCGCTGGGACGCAAAGTTCTCAAAGATGTCAGTTTTAATGTAAAGAAAGGGGAGATTATTGGCTTTGCTGGTCTGATGGGGTCGGGACGCACAGAATTGGCCAAGAGTCTGTTTGGCAACCCGGATCATTATCACATCGATGGGGAGATGTATATTCGAGGAAAACAGATGCGCTTCCACCACCCGAAGGATGCGATCCGCTCTGGCATTGCCTATGTGACGGAAGATCGCAAAGGCAATGGCTTGATCCTGATTCAGGACGTCAAGCAGAATATTACGCTCGCCAATCTCCGCTCGATTGCCAATCGCAGTGTGGTCAACAGCAATGCGGAAGTCAAGGTGGCGAATGAGTATAAAAACTCGCTCAACATCAAAACACCAAACGTGGAACAAAAGGTCCTCAATCTGAGCGGGGGGAATCAACAAAAAGTTTCGGTGGCGAAGTGGTTGTTTGTCCGCCCTGATATTTTAATCCTGGACGAGCCCACGCGCGGCATCGATGTAGGCGCCAAATTTGAAATCTACACGATCATGAACCAGCTCGTAAAGCAAGGTATGAGCATCATCATGATATCGTCAGAACTACCTGAGGTTCTTGGAATGAGTGACAGGGTATATATCGTATCGTCCGGTCGTATCTCTGGTGAACTGCCCATCGAAGAAGCAACCCAGGAAAAAATCATGCATCTCGCAACAAATTGAGGAGGCTGGAATGTCGTTCATCAAGGAACTACAAAAAATATTACGGCAAAATATTCGCGAATATGGAATGTTCATTGCCTTATTCGTCATCATGACGGTTTTCACTGTCACTACAGATGGCGTTTTTATCTCGCCCAGAAACATCAGCAATCTTTTGAATCAGACCGGCTACATTGCTGTCCTTGCGGTCGGCATGACGTTGGTGATCGTTATCCGTCACATCGACCTTTCGGTTGGTTTTTTAGCGGGGTTTCTTGGGGCAATCGCCGCCATCGCACTGACAGCTTGGGGACTGCCCGTATATGTCGTCATCCCGATGGTGCTTGCTCTCGGAGCATTGGCAGGCTGTGTAACCGCTTTTCCAGTGGCGCAATTGGGTATTCCCTCCTTCGTCGCCTCTCTGGCTGGTTGGTTGATCTATCGTGGAGCGCTCCTGCTGGTTACTCTCAAAACTGGTACCATCATCATCCCAGATGCAGCGTTCAATGCCATCGGTAACGGATACATCCCAGACATCCCCGGGCTGGAATCCTTCCTGCCCGAATTGCACAAATTGACATTGTTACTCGGCGTTATAGCGACAATTCTATACATCGTCGGCGAGATCAACAGCCGCAAAAATAAAATGGCATACGACTTCGAAGTACTGTCTACGAATTTATTCATTTTGAAACTCGTATTCATCTCGGCGCTAGTCGCTTTGGTCACATGGGTGCTTGCCGGCTATAACGGTCTTTCATGGACAGTGGTCATCGTGCTGGTTGTGGTTGGCATTTATCACTTCATCACCACCCAGACCGTGCTGGGACGACACATCTATGCAGTTGGCGGCAACCCCGAAGCAGCTCAACTCAGCGGCATCAATGTGAAGAAACTTGTCTACGTTGTCTTTGGTTCGATGGGCATGCTGTCTGCCTTGTCCGGCATCCTGTTCGCCTCTCGCCTCCAATCTGCGACGACGACAGCTGGGACCCTCTTTGAGTTGGATGCCATCGCCGCAGCGTACGTGGGCGGCGTCTCAGCTGCGGGTGGCGTGGGACGCGTCACCGGCTCGCTCATCGGCGCGCTGGTCATGCTCTCGCTTACCAGCGGCATGAACCTGATGAGCATCGACATCTCCTCACAGTATATCGTCCGTGGCGCCGTGCTTGTGCTTGCCGTGGTCTTCGATGTGACCACCCGCACCAGCAGCAAATAAACGATACAAAACAATTGGTATTAATAAAACAAGCTCCTCAAATTGAGGAGCTTGTTTTATTTTCCACTTAACTTCATGGTGAAGGACAGTGCATTAATT
>JAHDWC010000274.1 GCA_023382575.1 Anaerolineales bacterium | reverse complement strand
AATGGACGGAATCTCGATGGGTTCATTCAAGTCCCGCAACATGCGGTTCATGAAGCGCACGGGCGAAAATTCCTGACCCTCAAGCGCATCCTTCATCATCTCATCTTTTTCGACATTGCGCAGGAATGCCCGCAAAATGGATGTGCTTGCGGCTTGCGTCTCTGCAGCAACTTCGCGACTGCGCTTCTCCACCCACCCGAGCAGGTGACTGTGCAGGGGCATGGTCCTCGCTGTAGGGTGGATGTTGAATGGAAAACCGAACACCTGCCGTTTTTCATCGTCTAGATCCCAATCCACGCGGACGTAGGCGGCGAGCTCGCCTTGCTGGTCTTCCACCATGAGCATGTCTGTCTCCGGCTTGGAATTGACCAGATGTCCATAGTCGCGTTCGATATCCTCGGCGGTTGTCCAATTTTGCGTGTCGTCTGCGACCGAAATCTCCTGGATCAACTTCGCCATTTTAGGGTAATCGCTCTTCCCGGCAAAACCACGGAAGCGATACGCATCAAGTTCGTTCATGAATTTGATATCCTTTCTATGCAGGCTCGCCTCGTCCCAGAGCCCAAACGCTGATAATGCCCATCCCCTTGGCAAGCCCATTGACAATCAGTACGGAGAGCACGCCGATGATTAGTCCGAGTGCCGAAGTAACCCATGCTTCTTGCATGGTGTCGACCTCAAAGCCGTTCCATAGCATCATCTGTGCATCCGGGAAGTAGGTGAGAATGAACGGTGCGCCGATCAATGCCAGGCTGACTGAGACAAAAACGATGGCTACTGTGAATGAGATCACGCCAAGCGGCATCCTCAACAGTAGATAGCCCAATTCCTTCCAGAATTGCAGACTTTTCAATTGTGCCACCAAAATTGCCGTAGCGGAGTCTTTTTCCGATGGGCGGGCTTCCGGCTTGGCAATTTGCACGCCGAGGAACAAGGAGGTCAACTTGCGGTCGAGATCGCCGAGAATGTAGGTCACAAAGATCATGACGACCAAAATGGGAATACCGATAAGGGTGATCGCCAGTCCTGCGCCTACACTAAAACCCGTGATCAGGATGACAAAATATAAAACCCCGAGCGGGAGGCTAAAAATTAGATAAAGCAAATTGGGTAAGAATTTTTTCATGTTTACTCCTATAAAATCTTTCCGGCTTTCATCAGGGCATCTTTTATAGCAGAGCTTGCCTGAAAAATGCCATACACTTTAATTGATTCAATCGTCTCGACCGCCAGGGTAGGGGGCACCTCATTGGGAATGGTGTAAATGCCTACAATGCTAATTTTGATCTTTTCGCCTTTGGCCTTATACCGCTCGAAATCGGCCAGGTCATGGAAGAATGCGCCCACGCCGTACGAATGACGCGTGACCGACTGCTGTACTTCAAGCGTATGTTTCTCCAACTGCGAGCGAATCGCTGAGCGGATGAAGTCGGTGCGGTTCGAATAATGTCCCTGCTCCACCAGCAGGTCGATCTTCCCCAACTCCACTGCATTCATATTGATGGTAATTTTCTCGGTATCTGCCATAATTACTCCTTCTACCATCCCTATGGATGGTCAATGGATGTATTTTATAGAGATTTTGGAGTTTGTCAAGGGGAAAACCATCCCTGTGGATGGTAAAGCCTAGATAAGGAGCCAATAAAGGACCATAGAGAGGTGAACTGAGCCAAGGGAAGTGGCAGTTTGATAGGATTTGCACGGCTTTCCTCGTAAAATCATGACAATCATCCTTAATAGGAGTATTCGCATGAAGACATTCAAACGCATCTTTCTTGGACTTTTAGCGGTTCTGGGTTTTTTAATTTTTCTTCTCTTCTTGAGCGTTTTTATAGACACTCTCATTGGCAGAGACCGAATTAGTGCCCTGACTAACACAAACATTCCCGGCGTGAATGGCGCACCAGATGTGCGCGCCTATGTGGCGAAGCCAAAAGGCGAGGGATCCTTCCCGACGGTCATTATGATCCATGAGTTCTTCGGCCTGAACGAAAGCATCATATCCAAAGCGGACTTGCTTGCTGAAGAAGGCTATTTTGTGATCGCTCCAGATACCTTTCGCGGCTCAACGACCTCTCTGATTCCGCGTGCCATCTGGCAGGTCATGACCACCAAGCAGGAGGATGTGAATGCCGACCTGGATTCCGTATACGCCTGGCTCGAATCACAACCTGATGTAGACTCAACTCGTGTTGGAATTGCTGGCTTTTGTTACGGCGGGCGGGTCTCACTCCTTTACAGTTTGCATAATGGTGGCATGGCAGCGACGGTCGTTTTCTATGGTTCGTCCGAAACCGACCCGGACGTGTTACGGAATCTACCTGGTCCGGTGCTGGGAATATTTGGTGGCGCAGATGCGTCCATTCCACTTGAGGAGGTGCAAGCCTTCGAGCAGGGGCTCGAAACTGCCGGTGTTCCGCATCAAATCAGCGTGTACGATGGTCAGCCGCACGCCTTTGTGACCAGCGCCGATGGTATTCAAAACGATTCTGTTCAAGCTGAAGCATGGGATGAAATGCTGGCTTTTCTGGATGCCAACCTGAAAACGAATATGCAACAGTTACGTGAAGGCTTCGATTACGAAGCGCCCTTCCCTTTGCAATACTACGTCATGTTGGTATACGAGCATGCGTTCGGCAGCCACTAAAATTGAATTATGACTTTCATTTCTCAACCTTCAAAAATTCCATTCCTGTTGAAACTCGGGATTCTTCTTTCCGAAAAAATCACCGGCCGGACGATGCTTCCGCCGCGCATCCTCTCCTGGTACCCAAAAGCCGCCATCGGGTCCGGGGTGATGGAGGCGCTTGTCGCACACGAAGATGGGCGCATGGATAGACGCATCCTCAAGCTAATTCGTATGACGGCATCTTATGTGGTCGCCTGTCCCTTTTGTGTGGATATGAATTCCTATGAATATCGAAAGTATGGCATCACAGACGAAGAGGCTGAAGCTCTGCGCGGCGATTTTGAGAAGGTGACAACGTTTTCTGAGCGTGAAAAGTTGGCGATTACCTACACTCGCCTGATCTCTGCCACGCCATTGAAATTTCATCCCGATATTGTCGAAAAGGTCAAAGCCGAGTTCAACGAGCGTGAGTTTGTTATTCTTGTCAGCACGGCGGCGCAGGTCAACTTTTGGGCGCGGCTGATTCAGGGATTGGGAATCCCGCCAGCCGGATTTGGTGAATAAAAAAACCTCCGAAGTCGCTTTGACTTCGGAGGTTTTCGTTTACTCGTTCTCCACGCTGACTAACACAGCTCGAACGACCCTTCTGAATAGATAGGTATCATTCAGTGAGTTGTATCCCTGACAGGTGATCAACGTCAGATACGATTTGTCTTCCAAGTCTTCGAAGGCAAAAGCAGTCGTATTTGGGCGTACTAATTTGCTTTGACTCACTTCGAAGATATATTTTTGTCCGCTCAGGTGGATGATGACTTGATCGCCATATTGCAGTCCCTTTAGGTTGGCGAAGATCCCCGGCAGTCCGCTGGCGTTGGTGACGTGGGCTGTCAACACGGAGTTCCCTTCCCATGTGGGGAAGGCGGTGTCGTTGAGCCAGCCGATGTTGTTTCCCAGCCATGAAACATCCCATTCATTCTCAGATTTTGAGACGCCGACAATATCGGCTTGAACGTTCAACGCAGGAATCTCCAGCCACAGGTCGCCGAGTTGGGAATAGGATCGGTCTGCGGGTTGCTTGGGCAGGGATGTGATGCGGTTCGGGGCGAAGCCGGTGTTGGGCAATGCACTCGAGGCGGAGACGGATCCACTGTTGGTTGATCCGCTTCCAGTTCCAGCAAGAGGCGTGGCAGTAGCTGGAATAGCTGTAGCGGAGATGGCTGTCGCTGTGGGGACTTGTTGA
>JAHDWC010000273.1:3644-3959 GCA_023382575.1 Anaerolineales bacterium | reverse complement strand
ATAACGATCCGTTTCATCACACACCTCCTTGAATGTTACAGACACATGATAAAGATGGGTTCATCATGCTTAATGATACATCCTTTTCTTGCAAATCACTTTCAACCCACATATAATGTGACGATGCAAACCCAGACTCAACCCTCAAAATTCGAAGCCATTGCCAGTTGGCTTGTTCCCATCGCCGCGATCATCGCTGTCGTGGCATGGTTTATCATCGCTCCCGAAGGCGCACTCGGCAAACTAGACGCCATCGGATACGCTGTCTGCCATCGTATCGACGAACGCTCTTTTCAAATCGATGACCGCCAGCTT
>JAHDWC010000273.1:646-3634 GCA_023382575.1 Anaerolineales bacterium | reverse complement strand
GCTGCACCGGTGAATTTTATGCCGCTGGAATCGCCATGCTCTTCCAAGCCATCGTAAGCGGCAGGCGCAGCAAACTCCCCTCAAAGGGAATCATCGCCGTTCTGGTGATTTTCTTCCTCGCCTTCGGTCTCGACGGAACCAACTCCTACGTTTATCTTCTCAAACAAAGTTCCGGCGGCTTGGAGCAGATCCCCAACCTGTACGTCCCCAACAGCACATTACGTCTGTTCACCGGCTCGGGCATGGGCATTGCACTTGCCGCGATCCTTTTCCCTGTCATCAATCAAACCTTGTGGCGTCAACTCGATAATCGTCCCGCGCTCGAATGGAAACAATTCGGCATCCTAACTGCGATCATCCTCGTCATCAACCTGCTCATTCTGACCGACAGCCCCATCGTCCTGTACCCCATTGCTTACATCAGCGCACTTGGCACCTTGTCATTGCTTGTCTCGGTCTTCGCCATTTTGTGGATCATCATCATGAAACAGGACAACACCTTTGAGAATCCACGTCAATTGTGGCTGGCTTTCGCCTCCGGCTTGACCCTGGCCCTGCTCCTCATCCTGAGCATTGACCTACTCCGATACCAATTCACCGGCACGTGGAACGGCTTCCCCGGCTTATCCGGATGACAACGAAAGCCTCATAAAATCGTATAATAAAGATGTACGGTTTTTGAAGAAGGAGAAACCATGGAACTCTTGCTCGGTATATTTTCCGCCTTTGGGCTTTCTGCCAGCGCTGGCTTGAATGCCTACATTCCTTTGTTGGTGGTCGGAGTCATTGCCCATTATTTTCCAAATACTCTGAAGCTTGCCCAACCTTTTGATCTGCTCGCCAACCCGTGGATTCTGATTCTGCTCGGCATTCTCGTCATCATCGAAATGGTCGCGGATAAAGTCCCAGCTGTCAATCACATCAACGATATCATCCAGACCATCGTCCGCCCCGCGGCGGGAGCGATTGCCTTTGCCGCCAGTGCCAACGTCATCACCGATGTCAACCCTGTTCTGGCGCTTGCGTGCGGTCTGCTCGTAGCCGGAAGCGTTCACACGGTCAAGGCTGCGGCGGTGCGCCCGGCAGTTACCGCCACAACCGGCGGCGCAGGCAACATCCCGGTCTCCATCGCGGAAGACATCATCGCTTTCCTCTCGTCTGTTCTGGCGATCATGATCCCCATCGTGATGGGAACCATCCTCATTGTTTTGTTCGCGTTCATCATCTGGTGGTGGATGCGCAGAACCCAAAAGTCCCAAACAGTCTGACATCGTTTATAATGCACGAAATTCGTCCAACTCATTTTTGTAAAAGGAGAAATCATCATGTCTGAAATGCCTGTCACCCCCAATGAAGAACAACCCAAGAAGAACAACCAAGGTCTCATCATCGGCATCGTTGTGGTCGTTCTGCTTTGCTGCTGCTGTTCGGTCGTTGCTGGCGGTTGGTTCTTCGGCGACTCCATCCTCGCTGCAATGGGAATGTAAATTTCTCGATCAAGAAAAATCCTCCGTTCATCGCGGAGGATTTTTTGTTTCAAAATACCCTTCAAGTTCATGTAAGCCTGCAAAGGCTTTTTGTTTTAGATCTTCATCCAAACCCAACTCTTCCAACTCATCTTCATCCAAAACTTTTCGTTTGCCATCGGCAGAAACCCACAAATCCAAAGCTAGGTCAACGTACGAAACCGAATCATCTTCAATCACAGCCGGTTTGGTGATGTTGCAGTACCAACCTTTTAACTTTCCATCATCGCGGTCGTAAATCTCAAAGATGTTGTACCACTTGTCGGTGAAAAATGTTTCTACAAAGCGGTCGTTGCGCTTCAAGATAATTTCTTGAAAAGGCATATCATCACGATTGAAAAAAGCTTCAACCGTGATGGAGGTTTCATCATGGCGCAACACTTCACTGTCGTATTGCCAGGTCACTTCGTCTGCCAGATTCTTTTTCAGGATTTTCATGACAGGCATTTTACCTGAACCTGGACGGTGATAACCTCTCCAATGCGGGGTGCTTCTTTCATGTGGATAGTAATTCCGCCTCTCCCTTTGACCTGGAACTGGTCCTGCTTAAAAAGCACATCTTCCACTGTGAGTTGAATCTGCTCTCGGACCTCACCCCTCCGCCCCTCCCCTAAAGGGGAGGGGGACTCGGTTATTAGTAACTGAACTTTCTCCCCGATATTTTTTGAAAAATTCAAATTGAAAGTACCAAAATCTGTTTTGATTTTATTTTCAGCAACGACCTCACCATCCACTACATTCCCAATCCCAAGCAGTTTCGCCACAAACGCGGACTGTGGGTCTTTCCAAATATCACTTGGCGTTCCATCGCGGATGATGGTCCCTTCGTGCAGAACGAGGATGCGGTCTGCGATGGTGAAGGCTTCTTCTTGATCGTGGGTGACGTAGATGGCGGGGATTTTTGTCTGGCGCAAGATGTTGCGTATTTCGTTGAGCAAGTCTTCTTTCAGTGACCTGTCTAATGCGCCGAGGGGTTCGTCGAACATCAGCAGGCGCGGACTGGGCGCAAGCGCACGCGCAAGTGCTACGCGCTGCTGTTCGCCACCGGAGAGGTCGG
Organism: Anaerolineales bacterium; assembly: GCA_023382575.1. GTDB lineage: Bacteria > Chloroflexota > Anaerolineae > Anaerolineales > Villigracilaceae > Villigracilis. Next base: position 1,051 of record JAHDWC010000273.1, on the reverse strand, counting down.
TCACTCGGCGAGAGTCAAAGCCAGAGAGATTGACCTGCTCCAACAAGGCAGTGACGCGTTGCTTGATTTCGTCGACAGATGCGTTGCGCATTTTCAAACCGAAAGCAATGTTGTCAAAAACGTTCAGGTGAGGAAAAAGCCCATAGTCTTGGAAGACCAAGCCAAAGTCGCGGAGGTGAGGCGGTGTACCGGCGAGGTCAATGTTGTTTAGCAGAATCGCTCCACGTTCAGGAAAATCCAACCCAGCGATTATCCTCAAGATAGTGGACTTGCCGCTGCCCGATGCTCCAAGCAGACAAATGGTCTCGCCTTGTGAGACGGTGAAAGAGATGTCGGTAAGCAGAGGCTTGTCTTCGTAGGATTTGACGACGTTGCGAAGTTCGAGCATTAGAGTTCTCCGGCGTT
>JAHDWC010000273.1:0-568 GCA_023382575.1 Anaerolineales bacterium | reverse complement strand
GACGGTTGCCATCGCCATGGCTTGACCGTAGTTGAGACCGCCGGGCTGCGAGAGAAAGCGCGAGATGGCGATGGGGATGGTGGGATATTCGGGGCGGGTGATGAGCAGAGTGGCGCCAAACTCGCCGAGCGAGACGGTGAAGGCGAAGGTGGCGGCGCTGAGCGTGGCACGTGAGAGGATGGGAAAATCCACAGTTTGCCAAACGCGCAGGGGTGAAGCGCCGAGAGTGGAGGCAGCTTGGCGCAGTCGTTCAGGGATGGATGCGAGCGCGGGTTGCAATGTGCGGATAACGAATGGCAAGGCAATCAGTGTGTGTGCGATTGGAATAAAGAACGGCGAGGCGATGATCCGCCCAAACGAGAGGATGAAGCCAAGTCCCATCATCACGGCGGAAGCACCGAGCGGAAGCATGAGGAAAGGGTCGAGGATTTTTTCTAGGCGGGTCGGTTTGGCAAGCGCATACGCGGCGGGATAGCCAAGCGTCAGTGAAAGGATGACGGTGATACCAGCAAATCCCAGCGAGTTGGCGGCGGCTTGCACAGGCGGGACGTAGAACAACGAACCGCGT
>JAHDWC010000272.1 GCA_023382575.1 Anaerolineales bacterium | reverse complement strand
CATGGGCGACGCAGGCAGCACCTTCCTCGGTTACACCTTCGCCGTCCTGCCGCTGCTCTCCGCCAGCGAAGGCGGCGACGCCCTCATGCTCGGCACCCTCCTGATGTGGACCTTCATCATGGACGCGGGTATCACCTTTATCCGCCGCGCCCTCAAACGAGAGAACGTCTTCGCCGCGCATCGCACCCACCTCTATCAACGTCTCGTCATCGGCGGCTACAAACACGCCCAAGTCAGCGCCCTCTATATTCTACTCACCCTCCTCGCCGCCGCCCTCGCCTACGCCTGGTCCTGGGGTCAATCCTACGCCCCGCCCTTAATTATTATTGGACTTCCGCTTATCTGGCTGATTCTCTCTCGATATGTGAGAAAATTAAACACGACGGACACAAAGGACACGAAGTAAAATCTCTTAAACCTTTGTGACCTTCGTGCCCTTTGTGTTTAAACTCTTTTCTCATGCTCAATCGGATAAAAACCCTCGCCTCACTCTTCCTCGAACTGGGTCCACGCTGGTCAGCCTTTCGCCTCGCCTACGCCTTCCGCCTCCGCACCGGACTCATCCGTTTGCAAACCCCGCAATACGCATGGGATGACCGTCCGCTCAAGCATTGGCTCCACCCCTCAATCCCCTCCGACCCAAATTCCTACGCCACATGGCGCAAAACAAATGCACCAAATTTTTTCACGTCTATCACAGCCGTAGGGGCGAGGTCCCCTCGCCCTGATTACGGCAACCAAGCCATCGAAGAAGCAAACAAACTTCTCAGCGGCGAACTCAAATACTTCTCCCACGAATACCATCAAATAGGCTTTCCACCCAATTGGCATAAAGACCCAATTACCAATTACCAATTACCAACCGCCTTACACTGGTCCCAAATCTCCGACGACTCCACCACCGACATCAAATTCATCTGGGAACCGAATCGCTTCGCCTTCGTCTACACCCTTGTCCGCGCCTACGCTGCGACAGGTGACGAAAAATACCCCCAAGCCTTCTGGCAGCTCATCCAAGACTGGGCAGACCACAATCCCCCCAACACCGGCGCCAACTGGAAAGATGGTCAAGAGATCGCCCTCCGTCTCATGGCATGGACATTCGGCTTCTACGCCTTCATCCACTCGCCATCTACCACCAATCTACAAATTTCCCAATTCACCCAACTCCTCGCCGCCCAAGCCGAACGCATCTACAAAAACATCGGCTATGCCATCTCCACCCGCAGCAATCACACCATCAGCGAAGCCTTCGGTCTATGGATGGTCGGTCTATTATTCCCCGAACTCAAAGAAGCGCAAAAATATTTCCACCTCGGCAAACGCCTGCTCGAAGAAGAAGCCACCAAGCAAATCTTCCCCGACGGCAGTTACGCCATGTACTCCCTCAACTATCATCGTTTCATTTTGCATCTCTATCTCTACGCTATCCAACTCGGAGAAATAAACCACTTTCCACTTTCCACTTCCCTCAAAATTTCAATCTCCAATTCCATCACTTTCCTCTCCCACCTCATCGACCCCGCCAGCGGACAAATGCCCGTCTACGGCTCCAATGACGGTGCACTCGTCCTGCCTCTAAATAACTGCGATTTCACCGACTACCGTCCGCTTTTGCAACTCGGCTCAGTCATCACCACCGGTCAACCCATCTTCGAACCCGGCGCTTGGGATGAAGATGTCGTTTGGTTATGTGGAGAACAGTTAACCGCGAAGCACGCTAAGGACGCAAAGAAAGAACAAGGTCTTCTTAGCGATCTTCGCGCTCTTAGCGGTAAATCATTCCCCCAAGGTGGAACCTACATCCTCCGCAACAGCAATTCCCACGCCATCCTGCGCTGCACGCACTTCACCTCCCGCCCCTCACATGCCGACCAACTCCACATGGATTTGTGGATGGGCGCTCACAATATCGCCATTGACGCTGGAACTTATCTCTACAGCGGCAAAGGACTCTGGCGCAACGGACTCGCCCGTACATCTGCGCATAACACCGTCACCTTAGACAACAAAGACCAAATGACCATGGTCAGCCGCTTCACCTGGACGAATTGGGCAAAAGGCAAAGTCCTCAAACAAACTGAAAATCTCTGGCAAGGCGAACACGACGGCTACAAGCCCGTCCGCCATAAACGGACGGTCATGGCATTGGAAGAGAACAGGTGGCTGGTCATTGACGACCTCACAGCGAATGAGCTGCATCACTACACCCTGCATTGGCTTTTGAATGATGTCCCCTTCACACAAAAGGAGAACTCGCTTCTCTTGAATTATGAAGCGAGTATCTACAAAATCCAAACGGGCTTGCTAAACGGCGAAGGCAAATTCACCGCCCTCCGCGCTGACTCCAACTCCACCTATGGTTGGCGCTCACGTTACTACGCCCACAAAGAGCCAGCGATTTCACTTTTGCTTGAAACCCATCAAACTAACGCGCGTTTCTATACATTCTTTGGTTTCGAAAGCGACACCGTTGAATTAAGCGGCGATATTCTTTTCATCAACCAAACCAAAGTCATCATACCCTAAACTGATCACTGCATACTGGCAACTGTCAACCACTAACCATCCACTACCAACTACTCCTTTTCCGTCAAATAATGGATCAGGATCAACCCAATGCCAAGAAAAAGCGGAACGAAGCCGCCCAGCATCCACGGTCCGAGACGAAGCGGATAATTGATACCAGAGTCAAATCCCAATGGATAGAGTCCCAGCGAAAGTGCGGCTCCAATCGCGGTGACGGCGATTCCCCAACGTAGGAGACCTTTGCCCGAGCCGGCTTTTTTCTCCGGGCGGGCGAGACCTTTTTCAGCCAGTGCCAGGGTTTCTTTGTAATTCATGTAACGCAGGAACGCGAGGAACCCGAAGATAATGGCAAGGATGGCGACGACGCCGAGACAGGGGATAATGGCTTCCATTGAGATTTCCTTATGAAAAAAAATTCAGGGCTTGGAGAAATTCCAAGCCCTGTAATTTTACTTGATGGCAGTGATCTCGATCGGACCATTATTGGTGCGGACGGTAAGTTCTGCGCCGCCTCCGTTCATCGTACCAGTTTGTTGGGTTTGCTTCGAGTCTCCGCTAAGCGTGACAGTGATCGGGATGTCTGAACTGATATCGCCAAAGTCGGTTTTGAGATCCACATTCAGCTTGGAGTCAGCAGGGATGGACAGGAGGATGCCGCCGAAATCGGATTGAATGGTGTGCGGGCCATCTCCGAGCGAGCCACTGAATTCGATGCCGCCGCTGTTGCTCTTCAAATCAAGCGTGACAGCTTGCGCATTTTCAATGACGATCTGTCCAAAGTCAGTATGGGCTTTGATGTTGTTCTTGACACCGTCCACCGTGATGCTGCCGCTGTTGGAGTCGAGGTCGTAGGAACCAGCGATGGCCTGATCCAACTCAATGTCGCCGAAGTCGCAGATGACTTCCAACAGACCGCGGATGTTGACCTTGTGCAAAGTCACCACGCCGCTGCTGGATTCGAGCGTAGCCGATGCAGCAGAGCCGTTCTCGAAGTTGATGTTGCCGAAATCCGTTTTGCCGAGCAGGTCGCCTGAGGCGCGGACGTTGATGAGCTCGATCTCGCCGCTATTCGAGTTGACTGTGATGTCCTTGCCATTGACCTTTTCCAGCGTGATCCTGCCGAAGTCCGCTTCGACGTGCACATTCTGCGAACCCGCATCCACATTGCTGACCTGGATCTCGCCGCTGGAACTATCCAACGTCACCGCACCTTTGATGTTTTTCACAGACAAATCGCCAAAGTCACTCTCGATGTTCACATTGCCGTTCAGATCAGCTACATCTATCACGCCGAACCCGTTCTTGACTTCCACAACCGTATCCGTCGGCACGGTCACAATAAAATCCACGGTGTTCACTTCGCGGGTCTGACGTCCACCCAGTTTATAGATCAGCTCGATGGTGTTGCCATTCTGCTTGATCTCATATTGGACGGTTTCCAGCC
>JAHDWC010000271.1 GCA_023382575.1 Anaerolineales bacterium | reverse complement strand
AATGGGCAAACTGGTCTGAAGACGCCGCCATATTCACGAGCCAAACAAGCGAGTGGGTTTATTGGGATAGCGGTGTGTTGACCGTCCCGCCCAATGTGGAATTTGCCACCCTCAAGCCAGGTACTTCCGGGAACGCGGGCGCGGTCTGGTTCGACGACCTGGAAGTGGAACACAACGGCGTTCTGCAAACGATATATAACCCCGGCATGGAAGAAGCCTCTATCAATGACGCCAGCCGTCCAGCCAACTGGTTCTTCTGGAGCGACAGCGGCTTCAGCGGCGAGTGGAGCAGCGAACAGGCTCACAGCGGAACGCACAGCCTGAAAATCACCAGCGATGGCGACGGCTTCGGTGTGTGGACGCAATCTGAGTGGATTTTCACCGCGCCGCTCTTCCGCGTACAATCCGGCGACACCCTTCGCGCGCGCGGCTGGGTCTACGCGCCGCACAACAACGGCGGCGTCAGCCTGGGCATGGATTACCTGAACGGCGTCTACGAAAATTATGACCGCGCCCGCCTGCTTGCTAACATGCAGCCCTATCTTGATTGGGCGGCAGCCAATAACGTGCCGCTCTACGTCGGCGAGTTCGGCGCCATGTCCACCGCGCCCGGCGATTCGCGCTACAACCTGGCGGAAGACAAAATCGGCGTGATGAGTGAAGCCGGACTGCATTGGTCCATGTGGACTTATCGTGAAACAGCGCCGCCAGGCTTTGGTCTGGTTCACGGCGACACCCCGGACGAACGCCTGGCTGAGATTCTGCGCCAGGGGCTGGGAACGCAAAGCGGCTACCTCGCCCCGCCATACAGCGAAAACGTGGCGGGGTTCAGCGTCGCGGCATTGCTGGAGTTCCCCGCGTTTTCGGATGAATAACTTACCTTATGCGGAACGTCCCGAAGGTTGCGAGATTCGGCAAGGGTTTTGAAAAGAAACCTTCGGGACGTTCTTTTCTTTCGTGAATTTACCGCACTCAGCGGTTTTTCAAATTTCAATTCATCAAGGAGTTTCACCGTACCATGCGTAAGACTGCACTATCGTTATTTCTGCTCATCTTGTTTTTATTGAGCGCCTGCCAGTCTCCTTCAGGGGGCGCGCCAACCGCCGTCCCGACGGAAATGCCCATTGTCGCCGAACCAGCCACAAGCGTCCCGACCGAAGCGGCTCTCATTCCCATGACCTTCATGGCGGGCTACAAACCGCAAGCCAATCTGCCCTTTGTCGGAGCGTACATCGCCAAAGAAAAAGGCTTCTTCGAGCAGAACGGTCTGGATGTCACCATCGAACACTCGCCTGGCAAGGGCGAGCACGTCCAATTGCTCGTAGCGGGAACCGTACAAGTGACTACGATGGACGCCGCCACTGTTCTCCAACGCCGCGCCGACCCTGGCTTGCCCGTCGTGTCCATTGCGCTCATTGGGCAGAAGGGACAGCAAGCCTTCGCCGCGCTCAAAGAGTCGGGCATCGAAACGCCCAAAGATTGGGAAGGCAAAACGGTCGGCTACAAAGGCGCGCCCCCGCCTGATCTGTTTGCTCTGCTTGCCGCAGCAGGCGCGGATGTGAACAAGGTCGAGTTGGTCAATGTCGGCTTCGACCCGCGTGTATTGACTGAAAAACAGGTGGATGTGTATCCGCTCTTCAAATCCAATGAGCCGTACCTGCTTCAAAGCTGGGGAAGTGAAATCACGCTTTGGGATGCGGCAGATTATGACGTGCCGACTTTGGGATTGACCTACGCTGTCAGCGAAGACTATCTCAAAGATCACGCCGCCGAACTGACCCTGTTTCTTGATTCGGTTATCGAGGGCATTGCCTACGCTGAGGCTCATCCTGATGAAGCCGTGCAAATCGTGATGAAATACGCGGGACCCGAAACCGACCCCGCCCACATGAAGTTCATGCTCGAAGCCGAATTGAAGGATGCCCAAAGCGAAAACGGCTTCGGTTGGCAATCTGCGAAGCAATGGCAGTCTCTTGCAGATATGCTTGCTCAAAACGAAGCCCTGCCCGCTGACGTGGATGTGAACGCCGCGTTTAATACGAAAATTTGGGAGGCGGCGCAGGGGAAGTAATCTACACAAAAAAAATCCCACAGGACTTCTGCCCTGTGGGATTTTTTGTATTAATAGGATATGCAAGAGCTTCTGGGGCGGGGAGAACGCCTCCTCGCAATTACGGAAGTTATGAATTTACAATCCTTACTTCACAATCTTAAAGTTGAACATTCCAGTGCCGAGCACGCCAAATAGCCGAATCCAGATGGGCAGAACTTGCTCCGTGCCGCGCGCGTTCGTGATGTCGCCCAGGTCAATCACGTCTTTCCAGCCGAACCAACCTTTGAGCCACTCGGTCACTTGGGCTTTGGCGTCCGCATCGTTGCCGCACACAAACAGCGTGTGGTCAGCGTTGGCAACCAAACTGGGGTTGACCATGAGGAAGGCGGTCACAGTGTTGAGGGTCTTCACTACTTTTGTGTTTGGATAAGCACGCTGAATCTGCTCGCCGAGTGAATCGGTGTTGGACACGGAAAGCGACGGTGGATTGCCTTGCGAGAAATCCAGCGGGTTGGCAATGTCAACGAGAATCTTGCCGTTGAGGTTAGATTCGCCAGCCAGTTTGAGCGCCTCCAACGAACCCGTGCCATTTGTGGCATTGAACACGACTTCACCGTGTTTGGCGGCATCGGCAAAGGTTCCGAGTTTCACGCTCGCATGTTCTTTCTGCCAAACGCTGAAGGCGGGAAAGCCGTAGGGGTGTGGTTCAATGTTCGCCTGTGTTTTAGCCACATCGCGCGTGCCGACCATTACATCATGTCCAAGTTCCACCAGCTTGCCGCTGATGGCTTGACCGACCATACTTGTTCCGAAGACTCCGATTTTCATTTGTATTGCTCCTTTTTGAGTTGCGTAAAATTGTGAAATATGCTACGATACAGTTCTGTATCGAACAGTCTAATAATACAATACAGACCTGTATCGTGTCAAGAGGCAAAACCTATGAAAAACGAAGTTACTCCTAAAGATAAAGTATTTCAAACCGCCGCGCGTTTATTCTATCAACATGGTTATCGCGCCATCGGCGTGGATACCATCGCCGCCGAATCAGGCATCGGCAAGATGACTCTTTACCGTCACTTCCCCTCCAAAGATGATTTGATTATTGCTTATCTCAAAGACAGCAATGATGAGTTTTGGAATTATTTTGAGCAATCTACAAAAGACGCTCTCACCCCGCGCGAAAAATTACTGGCATTCTTTCAAGGCTTGCAGGATTATGTAACAACCCCCGAATGTTATGGCTGTCCATTTCTCAATATAGCAACTGAATACCCTGAAACGGATTATCCTGGTCATCAGGTCGCGCTTGAACACAAGCAATCTGTTCGCGTCCGTTTTCGTCAACTGGCAAAAGAAGCAGGCGCAACCAACCCCGAAGCGCTTGCCGATCAACTCTTTCTTTTAATGGACGGCGCTTACATGGCATCGCGCATGTTTGGCACAAAGAATCCCGCCGCGCATCTTGCCGAAGCTGCGCGAGTTTTGATTGATACTGCTCTCGAATGATTTTGTATATCGTAAGCAATTGAGTTGGGTGTAAAATTTAGTCAAGTTTGCGGTAGTGTCTTTTGGCAGGCGGCGCAAAAGATGTAATCCATGCAGAAAGTCCTTCAGGATAGAACAAGCCTGAGGGATTTTCTGTTTCTTTCAACGTTTCAAGGCGCAACCACTTTTGCAAAAATATCCAAAACCTCCTGCGGCGGAGATGCAACCTTTTCCACAAGCAGAGTTCGTTGCGTAGAATCCACCCGTTCCTGACCATCTGCCAACACATAGAACGACTCAAACTTCACTTGTTGCCCGCTTTGCAAGTTGATCCACGTTCTGTTGCCCGAACCGCCAAAGGCTTGCGCTTCGCCAGGGTTTTGGATGGGTTGAGTAAAAGAATCCAGCAGCGTAATCAGCAGGCATGGCGAACCGTCTTCGCATTTCGTCTCTTCGCGCAGAACCTGCGT
>JAHDWC010000270.1 GCA_023382575.1 Anaerolineales bacterium | reverse complement strand
GTGGGATCGAACGTCTGCATGATCAGGAGTTTATACGTTCTACCATCACCTACCGGTTGACCTGCATAAAAAAGAGCGACCATTACTTCACCATCGCCCGCACGATACGGGCCGTAGTTCATAAGCGTCACATGGTCAAACCGCAGGTCAGCCAGCATGAGCGCAGGTGCTTTGATATCAAAGCCAGAGGACATCTCAGCGCTTTCGACGGAAGGCATACGTTCAGGATCAACCTCGACTGTGTCGGAAGGTATACCGTTCAGCCCTTCCGCCAGTTGACGCATTTCCAATTTGGTCAGGAAGCTGCGCCCATCCAATTGATCAAGGAAGGCAAACAGGATATAACTCTTTCCGTTGGATTGCCATAGCAGAGCGCGGTTGGCACGAGTCTCTTCGCCACCGCAAACTTTGCTGGGTTCAATCCCTGTGGTGATAAGCGTCGCCATGCCGCCATCTGCTCCGTTCAAGGCAACAGTTTCGACCTCGGCAGCAATCTCAACTTCAACGTTACCGAAAAACGCTTTCGTTTGAATATCTTCGATGGTTGGCAATCCCCAATTGCTTTCAAAGAGCGTCACCGCTGGATTATTCTCGTCCATACCATAGTGATAATATGAGCAGGCGGCATTGTACTGGGATGAGTAAACCGCTTTTGTGAACGTGAACCCTGCTGGCATGTTGCCCGGCTCGGCAATGATAAACCCTGTCAACGCCTCCACTTCCTGCATCGTCTGATTTGGTACGGGATCATTCTTGTAAGATGTTTTCATGTTTGCTGCCATTTCCACAAGCACAGATTTATCCAGGCCCGGACTGCCATCGCTGGTTTTTGCCGAAGCGAACCAAAGGGTATATTGGATTCCATCTTCCTCCCAGCGCAGGGTTTGTAAAGCCGCAGTATCTTCCCAATTTACCGCGCCTTCTTCTACCAGCCCCAAACCAAACCATCCGCCACGCACGTATTCGCCCGTTGCACTTCCTATTACAACCACCTCGACCACTGCGGAAGAACCAACACGCCATTGTTGCGCCATATCAGAATCAACGGGAATTTGTGTGAAGTTCAACGTCCCAGCCTCGCCCTGATAGGCGAGCGCAACACCATTTTGGTTGACTGTTGTTGCGCCAACCAAATGCAATTGGGTGGGATTGACATCCAATTCCCTGACCGGGAATCCCACAAGCGTACGGACTTCATCCACCGAACAGCCTGGCGAAACAATCGTCCCGCATCCTTCATCGATTGTCGGGACTGGTTCTGTTTCCTTGACATTTGATTCCACAGGAACCAGTTCGGCTTCTGCCGTGGGAACCATTACAGTTTCAACCTGGACGAAGTAACGTAATACACTTTGCGCGAAAGCGCGTCCCTGCGGGGTGACGGCAATAAGCAAAGCAATCGTCATTGCAACAGAGATGGTGCCACTGATGAAACGGCGACGTGCAATCATGCGCGGCGTCCAGGGCGCGGCAGATAAACGTTGGTCTAGCCGCTGACCAGGTTTGGGTAATGAGTTTTCGAGCAGTTCCTGAATCTGCTTTTCATTGGGGATGTGTTTCATGAGATTTTCTCCTCTCGAACAAATTCCAACGACAGCCTTTCGGGATCAATGTCGAGCCATTTGTCCCTTAATTTGGCTAGCGTTCGGTGGATCATTACAGAGACATTATTTTCCGTCGCGCCAATGTGATGAGCAATGTCGTTCACTCTCCAGCCAAGCATGTAACGCAGAACGATGATTTCCCGTTGTTCACCGGGCAAATCCGTCAGCAGGGCAAACAGAATTCTGTTCTGCTCATCGTCAATGACAACCTGCTCGGGCATGGGACCAGGTAAAATGTCGGAAGGTGGGTGGCGAGATGCTTGAAGCGAACGGCGGTAGTTGTCGATAACCAACCGTTTGGCAATCCGTATCAACCAACCAATGGCAGAGTCCATGTCTCCCTCAAAACGATGACGGGCTTTCCATGCGCGCAGGAAAGTTTCGGCAGTCAGATCTTCTGCTTCATCCTGCGAACCACCCATAAGCCCGAAAATATATCGAAAGACGGGCAGGCGGTTTTTCTCGTACAAGTCCCTGAACTTTTCAGGGCTGGTGATGGGGGAATTGGATCGGCGAAAAAGATTCATAGAGTCTCCAGAACACGCGTGTTTCACTATGAAAACGCATGATGAGAGAAAATCTTACAATGAATATAACCCGCAAAGAGTAAAATTATGGACATCGTATTGTACAGTTGAGCCAAATCATGGTGGATTTGTCATAAAATCAATAAATGTCCACCAATGAACAACCAATATCAAGGAGCACCATCAGAAAGACCAAAAGCGCAGGAATAACAAAAAGCGGTCCGGAAGCTTGTGTTTCCAAGCCGGTTTTGTTGGATATTTCAGAAGTGAGACACCCTCCCAGATACACGTCTGGTTTCGGGTGCAGCAGTGTCCTTGCGCTGGGCCAACCGTGCAGGACTACTCGATGTTTTGGGTACTAATCACAATGCCAAAACCTCCACCTCGCCGGCGATCCGGCGCGAAGGTTTGAAATCAAGTGCGATACGCACAGGTTATGCTCTGTTCCCAGGTACATCCCATAGTAACGAGCGAATTGCTTGTGCATCACACACACATACCAGTACCAATAATTACCATGCGATTGCCTGGTTGCTGCGCATTTCCTGCCCGGTGCTTGACGTGGATTGGAAAATAATATAATATATGAACTGAAAATAAGCATTAAACTAATTTTCAGGCGAAATATGAAGAAAAGCGAGTATTTGGAAGCCATTCTCCGATCCCCCAAGAGCGTCTTTACTCTGGAAGACGTGGTTCTCTTATGGCAGGAACCCAGCACACAGGCTGTGCGGGTACGACTTAGCTATTACGTGCGACGTGGCAAGTTGCATCGCATCCGCAAAGGACTCTACGCCAAGGACACGAATTACAGCAAATTGGAACTTGCCACACGGATTTTTACCCCCGCCTATGTGAGTTTTGAGACCATCCTTGCCCAGGAAGGTCTGATCTTCCAGTTCCATACCCGCATCAGTGTCGCTTCATATTTGACCCGCGATATTGAAGTGGACGGACAGGGGTATTCCTTCAGGAAGGTCAAGATGTCCATTCTGACCCATCCTTTGGGCATCGAGAACAGGGACGAGAGTTCCTTTGCGAGCAGGGAACGGGCGTTTTTGGATATGGTTTATCTTCACGGAGATACTCATGTTGACAACCCCAATGATTTGAATTGGGACAAAATATTCGACATGCTTCCAATCTACCGGAATCAAAGCATGGAACGGCGGGTTCGCAGGGCATATAAGGATCAGCAGGAAAATAAATCATGAGGCTCGACATTTCCACACACAAGACCATCCTTTTCCAGATTCTCAAGGACATCTATTCGGACACGAGGATCGCACCGTTTTTGGGGTTTAAGGGTGGCACGGCTGCCTTGTTATTCTATGGACTGGATCGTTTTTCCATCGACCTTGATTTCGATCTGCTTGATGAGGATAAGGAGGAGATCGTATTCGAGCGGGTTACGAACATCGTCGGGAGGTATGGAACAATACGGGAGGCCAACCGCAAGCGGTTTGGCATCTTTTATGTGCTTTCCTATGAGGACAAGGCGCGCCATATCAAAGTCGAGATCAACCGGCGGCAATTCGGCTCACGTTATGAGATCAAGACCTATCTGGGTGTTTCCATGCTCGTGATGATCCCCGAGGATGTATTTGCGCATAAACTGGTTGCCATGCACGAACGGATCGGCAAGACCAGCCGGGACATCTATGATGTCTGGTTTTTCCTGCGACAGCGCTTCCCGATCAATCGGGAGATTGTTCAGGAGCGCTCCGGCGTGTCCTTTGATGCGTTCCTGCAAATCTGTATTGAGCAGTTGGAGAAGATGAGCAACCGTAAAATCCTGGACGGGGTGGGAGAATTATTGACGCCCAGTCAGAAGGACTGGGCCAAGTCCAAACTGCGGGAAGATACGATTTCGATGTTGAAATTAAGA
>JAHDWC010000269.1 GCA_023382575.1 Anaerolineales bacterium | reverse complement strand
CTTGAGCACGTCATTTCGGAGGATTTTGAACGGCGGATGGCAGCGGCAATGGGACATCCCCTGCGCGACCCGCATGGGGAATTAATTCCCACCGCCGATCTGGTCATGCCATTGGAGGATTCAACTCCTCTCTCCGCCCTGCGCCCAAAACAAAAGGCAAAGATCCAATGTGTAAAGAATGCAGATGCGGAATTACTCCGCCATCTTGAAGGTCTTGGACTTCTTCCCGGCGCGCAGATCGTGATCATCGATTATTCATCGTTCGATCATAATCTGACCGTGAAGTCCGGGACAAAAGTCAGCGTTCTTGGATTAAATATTACCAGTAAGATATTTGTTGAATATCCAAGTTAAGAGAGATGTATGTTGAAGAAAAGTATTTTCCTTTTGATATTGATTTTCCTGTCAGCCTGTCAGTCTGGTGGACCGTCCACCAGACTGACAGTGGAGTTGAATGACTTTTCAATCACCCCTGCGCAATTGTCCGTGCCCGCCGGTTCGGAAATTCAGATCCGCGTTGCCAACAAAGGCACAGTGGAACATAACTTTTATATCATGCAATATGGTGTGGATGTCGGTGATATGTTTGATGAAGAGGATCTCGCCAATGCGTACTGGGATGTGGATGTCCAACCTGATGAAAGTGTGGATTTAAGTTTCACAGCACCCGACCAGCCAGGTATATACCAGATTGTGTGTGGCATGCCAGGACATTTACAAGCTGGCATGGTCGGAACCCTGGAAGTGGTCAAATAATCGGGATCAGAAGCCAAGAGGGTTAGGTGAAGAAAAACCGGGAGATATATTCTCCCGGTTTCATCCTGTTTACAGACCTATCTTATTTACCGATGGTCAATCCCGCCTCCTCCCAGGCAGTCGTGCCGCCTTCCAACATCCAAATGTTTGTGTAGCCTTCACCCAATAACGTGGCGACTGCTTTTTTCGCCATGCCCGAAGTCAGGCAGTACACTATGATCTTCGCCTCCTTCTCGGCTGGCAGTTGTTCCATATTTTGTTTGATCTGATCGTACGCGATGCGTAAATCTGTCTGGGGAATATCACCCTGCCAGGGCGTGTGAACATTGATCATAATGAAATCCTTTCCTTCGAGCATGGTCTGTAATTCCTGAACAGATACCACCCGGTAGGGATTTCCATTCAGATCGGCTTGAATGCCGATCTGTTCCTCAGCCTGACAGGCGACAAGTATCAATACACTGATACTGATCAGCGCCAGAAGTGTTTTACATCCTGCAATCATTCTTGCTCCTGCCATGTTTTCCTTATTTTATGGCTCGACGGGATAACCGGCATTCATCCAGGCTTCAAAACCACCGAGCATTGGGGTAACCTTGTTGAATCCGTTTTCAAGCAAAATGGACGCCGCACGGGCGCTCGATTCTTCGCTGGGTCAGGTACAGTAGGTAATGATCCATTGCGCCTGGTCCAATTCCGTTAGACGCGTTTCAAGTTCGGCAAGCGGAATGTTGATTGCACCGGTAACGTGGGCAGCTTGATATGCTTCGACAGAACGTACATCCACTACGACAGCGGTACCTTCCTCCAGCGCAGCATTGGCATCGTTCAAGCTTACACGTGGAATCTCCGGGTACGTCTCTTCTTCATGGGATGTAACAGGTGTCGGGGCAGCTGGAGCATTTTGATTTGCCAACAGGATTGCGGCGGCAATCAACAAGAGCCCGCCGCCAAGTGCGAAGAAGAGGGGAACAGGGGATTTCTGATTCTTTCTTTTTTTCATAGGAGCTCCAAAATAAATCAGGCTAAGGCTAAATCGTCGATGTAACCGTTGCGCGGACATCGAGATGGGTGCAGTGATCCAGCAAAATATTTGATTGAAAACTTAAACGATGGGGGGATGTAAAACTGGAAAGACTCGTTCCAATGATCGCAAATTGAGTCGAATATTCACTTGCTGTGCGATTTCATGGTTTGGGTCAGCCAGGCATGGCGCAGAATGAATACCGGTTTGCAATTGACATACCAGGCAAGTATCCAGGTTTGATGACCTGGCATCCTCCTGAGCCCGGGATACGCATTCACACAGGGGGGCGGCTGGCAACACGTGCGCAGACAACCCCACCAAAAAAAGAGCCAGTGTCACAATCAGGAGAACACGATGAGATCTGTTCATATTTACAATGGATTGCCTTCCACATAACCATTATACTTTGGGCGGCAATCCCCTGGATAATAGTTTGGTTAAGGCTCGCGTATCGGAACTTCGATTGTTTTGGCTCCTGCGTGTTCAAAGTTGAACACCAATATAATTGTTTCGCCAACCTTCAAATCCTGCGTTAATTCGACGAACATTACATGCAGACCGCCGGGCTTGAATTCCACTGTGCCTTTGGCAGGCACAGGCACAGACTCCTGCATTTGCATGGACATCACGCCCCCGTCCATTTCCATGCTCATATGAACTTCTGTAGCGGAGGCAATTTCCGAACTGACACTTAACAGGGTGTCGTCCGTTCCCGCACCGTTTTCGATGACAAAATAAGCAGCACCGTTCGCTCCCACGCTAGCGGGGCGCGCCCAGGCGCTTTGAATCGTCAACTCCTCGGATGAGCCGCCACACGCTCCAAGCAGTAAACTTGCAATTAGCAGTATCAAGAGTACAGAAATATTCTTCATTGTCTTCTCCAGTTGGGCAGGTTTTATTTATTTCTTTGAACCAACTCGTTAATAATATCTGTTACATTTGCATCATAGGGAATGATCTTAACAAAATCCCCACTTTGGTCAATAACATACAAACTGGTGGTATGGCTCATGGAGTAACTTCCCGCGTTGTCTACAACCTGCTTTTCCACAACCAGTCCAAATTCCGTCCAGATCGGTTGGAGTTCTTCAAGACTGCCGCTCAATCCGATGAATTCAGCATCGAATTGCGCAACATAGGCTGCGACTCTTGCGGGAGTATCTCGTTCGGGGTCGACGCTGATCATCACGAACAAGACCCTGTTGGCATCGTCGCCTAATTGATCATGCACCTGGTTCAATTTGGACAGGGTCGTCGGGCAGAAATCAGGGCAGTTTGTATATCCAAAAAATACCAAGATGAGCTTACCTTTTTGGTCGCTGAGGCGAAATGCTTCACTATTGGCAGTTTGCAATTCAAAATCAGCCATTGAATGCGGGGGTTCAAGGTAATGGTCATGAAACGGGAAAGGATTGATGAGCACCACCGCAAGAACTACCAACAGCCCGAGAAGCATGACGATAAACGAGAGAGGTAAATTGATAAGTTGTTTTTTCATTCAACCATCTTCCTTGGGATACTATTCGTAAATCGATCAACGTTGCAGGGAGGAGAATCAACTTCCATATGCAATACCTTCGTTACCTGGATTGTTTCAAAAGCTCGTTCAGATCGTCAATCATCTCGATTGCAGTGGTTCCATACGGAAAGGTCATGAGCAAATTACCGCTTTGGTTCAAAACATACACGCTCGACGTGTGACTCACCAAATAACCAGCCGCACTGCCTGTTTCCTGCTTCTCAACAAAAACTCCCAACTCCTTCCAGATCGAATAAAGCGCTGTCATATCACCACTCAGTCCAATGAATTCAGGATTAAATCGCGCGGCATACTCGGAGACCTTATCAGGCGTATCGCGGTCGGGATCGGCGGTAATCATTACAAAGCGAACTTGTTGCGCGTCCACCCCCAGATTATCGTAGACCTGTTTGAAGGTTGCCAGGGTGACAGGACAAACATCGGGACAACTGGTATACCCAAAAAAGAGCAAAATGATTTTGCCTTTTTGATCGCTCAATCGGAAAACTTCTTCGTTGGAGGTTTGAAGGGTGAAGTCAGTCACAGGCAATGGAGGGTTGATAATCGTGCCGTGAAAAGAATAGGGTTTTCTGAAGACTACCTCCACTAGCATCGTTAGCCCAATGACCACCGTCACGATAAACAGAACAAAATACAGATTCTTCTTAATCATGTTTCTCTCTTATCCATTAATTTTCTCGCGCCAAACATTCCAAGCCCAAGGGCAGGCACGGCGAG
>JAHDWC010000268.1 GCA_023382575.1 Anaerolineales bacterium | reverse complement strand
CCGTCTACTTTCCTGATCTGCTCGCCCAAGGCTTTGAGCCTCACATGCCCAAGGAAGTTTGGTGCTCGCTGACCTCTCAGCCGAATACCAGCATTGATGTGACCGGCACTTGGGAGATCAAATTGCAAGCCATCCTTCAACATAAATCGCAAGTACAGGATGTGAGCAAGTTGATTGAACGCATGAAGTCACGCCGAACCGAAGACAGCACGGATGAACATCCGCGATATGAAGAAAAGTTTCGCGTTGTAAAATATCAATAGTGATCCCCGGAGAATCTCATGACCAACTTCCTTGAAAAAGCGCAAGAACTCTTCCCCTACACCCAAGCCATGCGGCGTGACTTTCACATGCACCCCGAGCTGGGGTTCAACGAAATCCGCACAGGTGGAATTGTCGCCAAGGAACTCGAAAGTCTTGGCATCGAAGTGACCAAAGGGGTTGGCAAGACTGGTGTGGTCGGCTTTCTCGAAGGATCAAAACCGGGTCCGACGATCCTCTTACGGTTTGATATGGATGCGTTACCCATTACCGAAGATACCGGCGCGGAGTATTCATCCCAGAATCCCGGCGTGATGCACGCCTGCGGACATGATGGTCACACCGCAATCGGGTTGACCGTGGCGAAGATTTTGAATGAACACAAGCATGAACTTAAAGGCAACATCAAGTTTTGCTTCCAACCTTCTGAAGAAGGCACCAACGGCGAGGAAGTTGGCGGCGCATTGATGATGATGCGCGATGGGGTGCTCGACAGCCCCAAAGTGGATAGAACTCTTTCGCTTCATTTGTGGAACGAAAAACCCGTCGGCTGGATTCATGTCGCCGAAGGACCCGTCTTTGCGGGCGCAGAATTGTTTATCGTTAAACTCACCGGCAAGGGTGGGCATGGCGCGCTCCCCGAAACCACTATCGATCCAGTCGTTTGTGCCGCCCAAATCGTCACCGCCTTACAGACCATCGTCTCGCGCAACATCGAAGCGCTCAAACCCGCTGTGGTCAGCGTCACCTCCATCCATGCTGGAACCGCATTCAACGTCATCCCACAAACTGCCGAGATCAACGGCACCATCCGCACCTTCGATCCGTCAATCCGCAAAACCGTGTTGGAGCGCTTCGAACAGATCACGCGCGGTATCGCTCAAGCCATGAATTGTGAAGTCGAAATTACCATCAAACAAGTCACTGCACCGGTTATCAATGAAAGTGATATTTCCACAAACGTTTTGCACACTGCTCAAGGCTTGTTCCCCGAAACCGTCATCGACACCACGCCCTACATTACCATGGGCGCGGAAGATATGGGCTACATGCAGGAAAAAGTCCCCGGCTGCTACTTCCTGATCGGCTCTGGCAATGACGAGAAAAAACTCAACTACAATCATCACCACCCCAAATTTGACTTTGATGAGCAGGCGCTGGTCAGAGGCGCCGCATTGATGGCTTCGGCAGCCGCAAACTTGCTGAAATGAGGCACAAGCGCAACCTGTTGATCGGACTGACATTGACCGTTGCGGCAACCTTCGTTGTGTTGCAAAATGTCTCCGCACCAACACAAGAGGAAACCGCTTCGCCCTCGCCGATAACGGTTACTGCCGAACCAGAACAGGTCAAACCCGAAACACCTGCCTGGCAGGGTTGCGCGTACAATTGGGCATATCAAGCCTTACCCGAACTGACAAAAGAACTTGATGCCACCGTCAAGGAATTGGATTCACGCGCCAGCGCACAAGCTACCGCTTTCGGCGAAGATTGCATCTCACCAGATGGCTCTGCCACCTTCGGAGCAATGGAAACAGACTTCTACGTCCGCTTGCCAGTGGAAGACCTGAGTACAGAAGAAGCCTTTGGAAATTGGATGTCGCAAGTAATGGAAGTCGTTATACAAATTCCGCGTGAAGAAATGCAGGGACCCAATTACGGATTTGTTGAATTCCGCTTCGAGAAAAATGACGCGGAACATCTCGAACATCTCACCCTCCGTGTACCAATTCAGCAGTATCTAAACGAAGCGCAAGGCAAAACCGGCATGGAATTGTTCAGGCATTTCCAAACTGCCCCATAATTCTCGTCCTCATCTACAAGTAAAAAAGCCGCCCAAATGGGCGGCTTTTTGCTTGACAAGATTCAGGGAATATCATATACTTCGTTTAGTAACTACTAAACGTTCTAAAACAAAGGAATTCCAATGACGGTCAAACTTCCCGAACTCAAACAGAATTTTACCGAAAGCCTCAGCCAGATCAGCCGCTTTTGGGGCTTCCCCAAAGGGATGGGGGCAATCTTCGGCGTCTTGTATCTCTCCCCCACTCCGCTTTCGCTGGATGAGATCGTCGAGCAAACCGGGCTCACCAAGGGAGCAATCAGCACTGAGGTGCGGACATTGGCCCGCATGGGGCTGGTGCATCGTTCATCCAAACTTGGCGACCGTAAAGACTACTACGAAGCCGAAACTGACTTTTACCAATCCATCCGCTCGATCTTGAAGGAACGCCAGAACAGCGAGTTTGACCGCGCTGTCCGCTCGGTGCAGGAAATGCTCACTCAACTTGAGTCAGACTCGGTATCCGGCAGCGAAGCGGATGTGAAGTTTGTCCGCGAACGGGTGAAGGCGCTCCAGGAATTCTTTAATGCCATCGACAGTCTCGCCAGCGCGGTCATCAAACTGGAAAGCCTGGGCATTACCAACGTTACTCGTATCCTTAAAGTTTTGAAATAAAGAAAGGAAATTGTTATGAACTCCATCGTTAGTTTTCTACTCCAAATCCTGCTCACGATTGTATTGACCTCGCTGATCGTGGTCTACATCCGCCCACACCTGCGCAAGGTGTTGACAGATCTGTGCGGCACGGAAGAGCGCGCTCAATTTTGGACGGTCTTTTCGAATGTGTTGCTGATCGGGCTCCCCGCCATGCTTGCCTTGACATACAAGCCTGAAGCCGCAACCATGGAAGAAGCATTTTTCGAAGTCGCCGGACGATTAAGCGGCACACTAGCGGGTTTTCTCTTCGCACTCGTCTGTGTAGGCATTGTGGTCTCGTTCTTCGCTCTTGTCGCGCCGCGCACACCGAAAGCCGAGGCAAAATGAAGATCGCGGTTACTGGCGCATTCTCTTATTCGGGCAAGTACATCACCAGACGATTATTGGAGCGCGGAGAGGATGTCATCACGCTTACCAATCATCCCGACCGACCCGACCCGTTTGGCGGCAAAGTAAAAGCCTTCCCGCTGGATTTTTCGAAGGAAGATGAACTCGTTCAATCTCTACACGGTGTGGAAGTATTGGTCAACACTTATTGGGTGCGCTTCGACAAAGGTCACAACACACAGCCCAAGGCAGTGGAAAATACCCGCGTGTTGGTGAATGCTGCTGTCCGCGCGGGGGTGAAGCGGATCGTGCATATCAGCATCACCAACCCATCCGCGGATTCGCATCTGCCTTACTTTTGGGGAAAAGCTGCCAACGAAAAAGCGGTGACTGCTTCAGGCTTGAGCTACGCCATTCTGCGCCCGACGGTTTTATTTGGCAAGGAAGATATCCTCATCAATAATATCGCCTGGCTCTTGCGGCGTTTTCCACTTTTCGGTTTACCCGGCGATGGTTCGTATCGTCTCTCTCCAGTGTATGTCGATGACATGGCAGAGTTGGCAGTTGAGGCGATATATAAAAGAGAAGACTATATTTGGGATGCAGTGGGACCGGATGAATTCACGTTCAAGGAAATGGTCGAGCTGATCGGGGAGACTATTGGTAAGAAGCCACCATTGATTCCGTTCCCGCCCAGGTTGGCATTACTTGCTGCGCAGTTTTTAAGTCTGTTTGTGAATGATGTGATGCTAACCCCCGAAGAAGTGGATGGCCTGATGGCTAATCTGCTCATCTCAAAGGAATCCCCGCGCTGCAAAACCAGTTTGAAGGATTGGCTACGAGAACATCGCGAAACCGTCGGCAAAGAGTACGCTTCGGAATTGCTGCGACATTATTAACCGCTCAGGATTCAATGGGTACAAGCCCGCCACAGCGTGGACTATCTATGAAGCCGTAATATTTTTT
>JAHDWC010000267.1 GCA_023382575.1 Anaerolineales bacterium | reverse complement strand
TACTTACAACACCAAACACAATCGAAAACCGACAGCATTCCAAGCAGAACCCTGTAAGCCATCGAGAAAAGCACGTCCTTGTAATGGTATTATTCCTCTCATAGATAGATTCCAAGAATCGCCGCGTAATACACCACCATGTCTACGTCCATAATTAAAACCATTACCATCACATTCCAGGCACCATTCCCATACATTGCCGAACATGTCTGCACAACCCAACATAGTATCTGATTCTGGAAAGATACCTACTGCGCTGGTTTGACGCACCTCACTTAGCATGGTATTCGCATTTTTACCATCGAGGTTATTGCCAAATGGATAATATCTATTATCAGGGTATCTGGCATATATCTCCCACTCATATTCTGTTGGTAGTCTAATAATTAGACCCATTTTATGGCTCAACCAGTCACAAAAATCTATCGCTAGCCTAAATCCCACATTATCAGCAGGGGAATTTCTATATTGGAATCCTTGCTGATAAGACCGTTTATACATTGAACCGAACTCTGAATCAAAAAATGACTCGAGTTGTTTATAGGTTATTGGGTATTTAGATAAACAATAGCTTTGATCAATCGTGACTTGATGTTCCTCAAATGCCCCCCAAATGCTAGGTTGTACCTCAAAATCATATCCATCAGGTATGATGCCATAACCGCCTACCATATGTTCCCCAGATGGCATCGGTTCGCCCCAGACAATATCTGGTAATCCGTCCGCCGTTAGTCCCACGCCGGGGCGAGTGTCCCAATCTGCTAAACCTAATACTCGATACGCACTTGCTCGCCCGCGAGGGTCTTTTTGCGTCGTTTTTGTGTTGATACTATCTAGTAAAGTGGTTTTCGTCGCTTCTTCTATCGCATTAACCGTCAAGCCCGCGCCGTGTTGCAAAATCACGCTCAAAGCAATTTCAGGACTCACTGGCGCAAGCCAACGCACAACGCAATTCGCCCCCTCTACCCCGCCAAGCAATTCCCCTAAAATCACCACTGTTTCACGCCAAACTCCAGCTTCCCACCATTCCTCACCGAAAAATGGCGCAGGACTTTCCCCCACTTCCATTGCCCTTAACAAAACCCGCGTGGCGAAATATTCTTGGAATAGCTGATGTTGAAACCTCACTTGTTCACGGTTTCCAGACAACAAACTTGAGGCAATACCAGCATCAATTAAAGACGCTTGACGCATCACTTCAGGCACATCTTTTCCTGCACGTGGCAACACTGTTACCTTCTGCGCCTGCATCACCTCCGCCAATTCCACTAGCACTCGTTTAACCTCATCTAACGACGGAAATTTTTCATTACGCTTTTGTTGGTCTTGCAGAGCCAAATGAATAAACGTCTCGAACAATTCGCCCCGTGTCAAGGGGAGTGCCCCTTGGTTCTTGAGGTAAACCCCACACAGCAAACTCGCCATGAATGGACTCCGACAGAGTGGTATCAAGCGTGCGCCCTTATGCATCTCATGCCATTCATTTGGGGCATGATACCAACCACCTTCATTCGTATCCTGATACTGAGAACCTGCTTTCGCATCCCAAAATCTTTCGCTTTCGCCCTTCTCAATAACCTTATTCCAATTGAAAAGTTCCTCGCTCCCACCCATCTTTTGCCAGAGTTCTGCGCCACCTTTTTTCGGCGGAATGTAGGTCTCAATCAGGCGTTTAATCGCGGATAAATCCAACTCCCTCAGGTTCAAAATCTCCAACGGGCGTAGGTCATCCAGCTTTTGTTGATAATCTAATACGCGACATGAGACGATGAAATGGGGCTTGTCCTTGAGGTGTTTTTTTACTTTTGGCAAGGTCACATCTTGGTTTGGCATTTCGTTAAGTGCGTCACATAGGAGCATCAAACGTGGAAGCAACGCCCCATAAAACGGTGCAAGCACCCCCATCTGCTGACGGATAAACTCATCAAATTCAACCTCACCGTCATAGCTGTTCAATGGGATGAATACGGGTATCAGCGTCTCGTCAGGCTTTTCTTTCCAACGCTCGTGATAATCCAGCATTAGCATGAGCAAGGTCCATGTCTTTCCTCCGCCCGGCTGCCCCAGCAAGACACCGCGTTTGAAATTCAATAGTTTTTCCCGAAGGTTAATGATGCGTTGCTTTTGATGTTGGTCATGGCGTTGATAATCCCCTTCCGCCATGACAGGTTCAGGTTCATCATCGTCCGCAAACAGCACATCATCCACCACGCTAGAAATGCTCACATGGGGCAAATATGGAGCAGGTTCGCTCGCCGTCCCTCTGGCGATGTCGCCCACATCTTTCTTCCGCCGTGCGCGTAAAGGCTCGGCAAACACGGCGAAATATTGGTCAAGCTGTTCATGTGTCACGACTTTCGGTGAGGGCTTTATTGCATCTCCCCCCAGCACACGAACAACGAATTCCTCAAAATGAGTGTCAAACTTAATCCGAAAATTGTCTGGCATGGCGTATTCATTCACCCCGCGCAGAATTTTCCCATCTTTGAAAAACATCTCCGACCTGAAAAATGCCTTTAGGCGGTCATGTTGGTCAATGTCATCGTGTATCTTATACGTTGGCTCACTCGTTCGACGATAAATCAACGTCTCAACGTCATTATTGAGCGCGTCTAGTAACTCCCAATGTGTACCGCTCTCGTAGGTCTTGCCGTCCATGTCAGTGAAGGGTGTCCCCATCCGTGCGCCGAAAATCGTAATTACTAAGTCTGACTCCGAGGGCTTCGGCAAACCTTGATTGATTGCCTCTTGTGGGGTGAGCGAGCCACGCATAGCGGTATCCGCGCCGGGTTTGTCCCACGCCACGATGCGAAACGACACCTTATCCCGAAAGGCGGGACGATACGGGAAACGCTCGATAATCTCTTGGGCAAATTTGCGTTCTTCGCCCACATCACCCGGCGATGAAATGAAAACAGTTAAATACGGGATTGTCTTTGCCATAAAACCCACACTCATCTATTCAAAAAAAACATGTTCATTATAGTCTGTCCCGACGAAACACGCCCAGCTAGTTTGATTACCAGCGCAAGAAACTCGGTGTTGAGCATACCGGAACCTATGAGGGGCAAAATGGTACAGGCTACCTGTACGACATCGAAGCTATTATCACGATCTTTGAAGCGATTCGTCCTGATAAGGAAGAAAGAGAGGACTTATCAGATTAAGTCCCGAAACTGATCGAGTTCTGCTACTGTAGCTATGAGTCCTTGTTTAGTGAGGGTATCGAGATACTCCTGTGCGCTGTAAGGTGGATTTTTGAGCCGAGCGCGAACTTTCCGTGCCGCCTCACAAAACGCGCCGGGTGATAAACTCAGTTGGTGAAATAAGAAGGAATCAGGATGTTGTGCCTCAATCCCGTAGGGCGTGAGAGTTTCTTCTGGGAAATCTTTCAAATTCTGGGTTACGATGACATCGCAGTGTCCCACAATCGCTGCCGCCAAAACGTGGCGATCATCAGGATCAGGCAGCGTGAGGGAGGGAATTAATTCCTCATAGCCCGTCACCAAACAATCACGGGTCGCCTTGTCCATCAAATCACGGGTGCGTTCCAAAGCGGCACGCTCTCGATGTGGTTCCTTTTCCAAAAGTGCTTCAATCCATTCGCGGTGAATGTCAGCAGTCCACCGAGCGCGAAAGAGGTCAGCCACCGCCAGTTGAAGCAGCAGGTCACGGATGGGCGCGGGGTAGAGGACATTGGCATCCAAGAGGGCGGTATAGTGGCTCATGGCTGCTAATAGCCCATGTCAAGATTCTGGGCTTCTTCGACCAGTTGATCCAGCACTGCCTCGCGTTCACGATCAATTGCCTCTTTGTAGTTCATGACATCTTCCATCCGCACCCGCCGATGTGTACCAACCTTGTGATAAGGGATCGTGCCATTTTCAAGCAGCTTAATCAGGAAGGGGCGCGAGACATTGAGGATTTCCGCCGCCTGAACGGTGGTCAGTTCGGCGTTCTCCGGGATGATGGTTACACCTCTTCCCGCCGCCATCGCCTGAAGGATGTCTATCAAGAGTGCCACCGCGCCGGGTGGCAGTTCAATTGCCTGTTCTTGCTCGGTGAGATACACCACCAATGGACGGTTGGCATGGGCAT
>JAHDWC010000266.1 GCA_023382575.1 Anaerolineales bacterium | reverse complement strand
GCAAATGGCAAATGTGAAAAGTGCGGGGTAATTTTGTTGGACCCCGACGTGCATCACCTGACCTATGACAGGGTTGGTGGGAATGAGCGGCTTGATGATTTGACGGTTCTCTGCTTTCCCTGTCATAGAAAGGCTGATAAACAAAGAGATAGAGAAACGGATGAACGGCGAACAGCCTCATATTATCAAGCAAGGCTGCATGGATTTGCGACCCGGATCTATGGTGATATGTGGTGGTATGAAAAGGACCACGAAGAAGTCGAAATAGAATTTATTAAATTCCTGTATAAAAAGTATTGTGAAGAATATGGGCTCGAATTTGATCCGCATCTCGACCCAGAAAGCAACATTGATTTTATCGAATTTTGGAATCAAATCTTAAATGGGGAGGGGTAATATGGGTAAAATCGTTCTCGTTGGACAGCAGACAAGTACGAAGTCGGTGACAAAACTTTATGAAAGCTGTTGACATGCAGATTGTTTTTTCAGTTTCGGACTCATTCCCATCAGATGAATAACATCATCCGTTCCGGTATTTGTGTATCAAATATGCAGGTGTAGCAAACATATATGAATCATCCATTTCCTCCATCATTCATTACCGCTGAGTCACGCCTTTTAGATGTTTTCCATGATGAGGCTGCCGACCTTGGTATTGGCAGATTGGATTCAGAACAATTGTTGAAAAAAATACCCGCATCGGTTAGGTCTACAAAAGCTATAAAGTTTGTGTTCGATCAAGAATGGCGCTACATTTTTGGCAAACAATTCCATTTTGATGGAAATTCCCGTGGTTTTGGAGTTCCTCATCAGGCACCTCTGGTCGCAAATCTTGTACGCGCATCCGCCCTGGCAGATCGTGTTCTTACTGCTTCGCAATTCCGGCGTTGGTGGCAACAACTCGACATACCAGCAAAACACCTCGATGCAATCGTGGAAATGCTGTCTGTTTCCAACGCTGCCCTTGACCACGATCTTGCATATGAGCAATCAGGGTTGGGAATTGGTTCCCAAAAAATCGACTGGTTACTGAAACCCAAGGAAAAGGGTGGAATTTTGCTCGAAGTCAAGAATAGACCGGGGCAGATGGCGCGGGAAATGACGAGAAGAAAAGTAACTTCTCCATCAATGCCAAGCGATCCCATTACGGATTTCCCCGCTCTCTTCAGAAGCACGACAGGCAAATTCCTTCCCTTGGAGGAAACTGAATACACCCAGGGAGTCATACTGTTTCTGGGAATTAAGGTGCCTGCGACTGCATTAGATAATTACTTCCGCAATCATCTTCAATCTCATCTTCATTTTATCGCCCTCGGCAAGGAGGATAAAGCAATGGGTATCAGTGTTAATCTTATTGTAAAATCCACTGAAGTTGCGGACCATGTCCGCTTTGCATTTAGATGGAATGAAGGTGCAGATTTGCTCTATTGAAAACTATACCAGCAAAATGCGCATTAAATTAAAGATTTCGTAACTGATATTTTCTGCTTGGATGAAGAAGTATTTGCAGCCCTTAGATTCTGATGGGTTTCGATGAAAGAGGCAAATGATGACAGTGGAAATTATTGATTTTGACAGTATTGATGAATGGTTCGGGAGTCTTGAGGGCGTTCTGTATCCTTTAATGACGGATAAAGCGAGAAGGAAACTTGCAGAATCAAAGTTGCAATATATAGAAGATACTCGGGGCTTATTGCTTGAACTTACAAATCACGATGCGGCGATAGACGCTGTTTTGGATTGGCTTCGTTCAAAAACATTGATGGGTTATCATGGCACTCGAACGATTGAGTCTGAAGATATTTCAATTTGGGCAAATGGATTGCTCCCACTAAGCGCCGCTGCCCGGCATGTAAGGATCAGCAGGGCGCTGACATCCCATCCAGAATGGCACGAGGTATCACAGAGGCTTGGTGAATTACTGCAATCCCACGGACCAGGTAATCGTGAAGGGAAACGGGAAGGTCAGGTGCATCTTACACTTTCAATGACCGGGTTGGTTTATGGATTCAATCATTATTTGTCTTACGGTTCTGAATTCGATCAACATGTAGCCCAAAAGCTTTTGGGACAAGATGGCATGAAACTCCTTTCGCTTGACGGTGAGCCCAAAGTGGTCAAGGTCGCCGTCCCTGGGGAGGCGGCACTAAGAGCCGCGCATCCCTTTATCAGCATGGATGATATTCGAGCCAGGGGCGATATTCCCAATATTGTTAAAGAGTTTTTGGAGGCATGGAGTTTTAAGTTATCCCATCCCAAATTTCAGTCAAGAAAATTAAAGCTCGATTGCGGCATGATTTTTTGGAATGCAATTCCCTCGAATTGGATAGTAGAAATCGAAAGGGTGGATATCCCCATCAATTGACAGGGCTTACCAACAACATATATATGAAACCACTAAAATTTTAATTGAGAGGCAAACATGAACATAACATTCGAAATAACGCTGACTAATGACGAAGGGGATCCATATACCGCCCGGGAAATTAAACCGGTAAACGACGGAGATGTATGGCGGTCATCGCCTTTGGAAGGTCAATTTAAAAGTATGTATGGTGCGATTGCAAAATTATGTTTTATGAACCTGGAAATGGCGGGAAGTAAGGAAGAAATATTTTTACTGTTCAAATACTATGCTCGCCTGTATCCAGAAGCGGCTCAACGGGCAATTGATGCGGGAAATTCTTTTAATAAAGAATAATCAAATGTTGAAGTATCTCGTTTTGTTGGACAAGATTTCATATACAAGATACCCCCAACAAAACGAGATACTCTTACTGCCTCAGACCAATTTTGTTCTCCAGTAACCTGATAATGATAATCCCGATCATCATTGTGAAGTCTATTGTATCTTGGGACTGGACTCAGGGGCGAATTTCGTAAGTTCGCCCAATCAGCCAAGAATTTTTCTCGCATAACTTTGGACTCATGGCGAAATTCTCACATAACTTGAGACTCGATATTTTGGGGATCGATATCCAGCTATCGACAAACGTTTCTTCTTACAAGAGCGAAGATCACAAAAGTCTTCGCTCTTGTAGTCCCAAGTTACGCGAGACTCAAATTCATCACATTGATAAGGAATCCCAAGTTATGTGAGAATTCGAGTCCAGTCTCAAGTTACAAGAGACCGCACACATCATCACAATTGATGTAATCACTGCCCCGGCCAGCCGATCTGTCCCTGTCCTTCACGCACTGCCCAATAAATGATTCCACCCCAATTCCACGAACGCTGATATTGGGGATTGCTGATACTGCCGGCATCATCCATACGCCTCAGGGTCAGGTTGGTATCCCAATAGGCGTCCGGCGTGCCATCGTTGTTGATATCCGCCATTCTCGCGGCAGGTAGATTCGCCACGGCAGACGGCGGGATCTCGCCTCCACTGGAATGATTTTTCCATTCATAGCCGGTAATGCCGCGATGTCCGGTTCCGCCACCGCAGTTGTAATTGCCGTTGCCGTTTGGACCTGCAAGGCAGCCCTCGATGGCTTCATATTCCTGATAGCGTAACTCCCAGAGCAACTTGTAGGGGGCGCGTCCATTGCCGACAAACAAAGGCATGTCTCCGGGGAGTTCATCCAGTCCACTGACACTGCCTGCAAGCGTGGAAGCTCCCACTGCCGGATGGGAAGGCACTTCCCATTGAATGGTTTGAGATGCGCCATTGGCTAACATCAGGTCGCCAATCAGGGGCAGGGTCACAAACATGGGACCAGCAGGTCGCAAGGTCAAGATCAGGCGTAGATTTTGCCAGTCGCCCACCTGGGGATTGCCGGGGGAACCGCCGCCATTGGAGATGTAGTTCACGCCGCCTGACCCGGAAGACTCTGGCATACCTCCATTTCGAACTGTGGTCGGCCAACGCACCAGAGTTGCTGGATAAGGGCGCACATCCAGATAGATCTCAGGAAAGGTGACCCGCGCTGAAATATTCCAATCGCCATTGGTACAGGTGATCCCACCGGCGCCAATGGCGAAATCCGTGCAGGGGTGTTGCGGTGAAGGTCCAGTGCCTTGCGGCGAACAGGGCACTTCGGTAAGAATGCTCCACGACTCCAAAGGAATACCAGTGCAATTATCCACCATCACCG
>JAHDWC010000265.1 GCA_023382575.1 Anaerolineales bacterium | reverse complement strand
TCCCATATGCGGATACGTAAGTTTGTCCATCAGCGGAGAGGGCGGGATTCGAACCCGCGAACCTTTGTGGGTTACACGCTTTCCAAGCGTGCGCGCTAAGCCAGACTACGCGACCTCTCCAACAGACAGCGGGCAAGATTATACCACGGGTTTTTGGATAGGCAAGTTCTATTGCCACCCCGCCACGTGGTCGGCTTCGAAAAGTTTGTATACGCTGATGGCTGGGTCATTCTCCCAGAAGCCGCAGAGATGAAGGAGCGCATTGGGTTCGGGTAACAGATTCGTATCGATGATGACCAGCGCCTCAGACCCAGACTGGAGGTCAACTGCGTAGAATAGAGTGCTTGGCAGGCTGATGGATTCAAATTTGGTGGTTAGAGCCGTATCAGCGAGGCTGTGTGCATTCCGCCGAAACACACTCATATGAAAATCTGGCATCCAATCCAAAAACTGAACGTTTTCACGCAGCACATTGACGTAGGTCCCTTTGTTGTAGCGGACGAAGACACTATCCATTTCTTGTGGACAACTGGACTCTGGCAGGGGAGGCGTCTTGCCTGAAGATTTGATGAGAACTGGGGTGGCGAGCATGACTAATGTTAGTATGATCGAAAAAGCCATACTGGAATAAGTTGTCGACGAAACATGCAAATTTCCCTGAGACAAAAAGCGTAGTTTGGACTTTTCCAGCAGGAAGGAGAATCCTAATGTGGGCAGCAAGGCAAAGAAGGGAATGGTTGCCGCATACAACCGAACCCGGTAGGCATCTGTCGGTGGGACGAATGGCACGGAAGTGAGTACTCCCAATGCTCCGATGACCGCCAGACTTACAAATGGGTCGGTGCGGTTTTTGAACCAACGAAAAATGCCCACTCCGCCGAGAATATACATCCCCCAGCGGGCTGCTTCATTTACCCAATAATTGTCACCTGCCACAAATGAATAGGCGTTATACCAGGTGTTCGAGAAGAACATTTTCCAGTAAAAGAAAGCCCCTTTGACCAAAAGCAATGGGTTGGAAAGGATCAACTCGAAGGCGAGTTTGTAAATGGTGGGTGTGACCTCATTATCAGGAAGAAGCCTTAGCTGTGGGTTCGCCTCAAAGACATAGGTCCACGATTTGCCGCCCGAAGCCAGCCCATAAAACGCCCATGCAAAATTCTCGAAAGCTACCCCTTTCTCTCCAAACAAAGCGCGGATCATCAGGCTGTTCGCGTAAAAACTCAAGCCGACGAGGAGTATCCCGATCAGCAGGAAGTGGATGGAAAGTTTTTTCTGCCCTCGGAAGACCCATCCGCCCCATAGGAGCAGGGCAGGCAGGACGAACATGGCTCCAGGGCGGACGTTCAACGCCAATGCGATCGTGGCGATCCCTAGCAGGGCGAACCATTCCCGTTTGGTCGAAAGTCCCTGCCAGATCAACGCCAAACCCAGCAAGCCAAACGACACACCCAGTGTCTCAGACATGGTTGTGCCGCTGTGATGGCGGTAGTAAAGGAAGATGAGCATCAGGAAAAAAACTGCGGTTTCCGCACCATGCGTCTTCTTGAGTTCGCTCACGGTCAGGTAAGCGGCGAGACCCGCAATGGCTGTGAAGATTCCCAGTGCAGCCATCAGATTTTGGTCGGTCAATAGCAAAAAGGTAGAGAATAATCCTGCAAAAAGGGGGCGCATCCCTGTGAACTGGGTAATGCTCATTCCGTGGAGGATGCGGGACGCGTCCATGTAGTATGCCTGTGCATCGCTGATGGGGATCAAGCCGCTGAGGGCGATGGATTGCGTCTGCCCGGAAGCCCATAAGCCTGCCAACCCCAAGGCAAATAGCGATAGAGTGGCTGTCAGCGATAAGAAGCTGCCAAGCCGCCCTGGAATGCGGAATATGCCATACAAAACCAGCGCGGCAATGGGAATGATGACCCCAAAGCCTGTCCGCAAAGCCATGCTGACTTGACGCAGGATAAAGGGCGAGCGGTTGATGAGGATCAGGTAGAAAACGAGGAGGGCGATCCCTACAGATAGGGCCTGCCAGATCGCTGGGTGGACTTTATTGGAAAGTGTTGCGATTTTTTGATTCATAGATTCAACCCGCCTATTATAAAGGTCTTTGCGACCTGCTGTTAAATGCGCAGCAGGTCGCGTTTCAAAGCGCAACCTGCTGCATCGTCTTGGAGGACGAAAACACCACGTTATTGGGCGATGACCTGCTCCACGGGCTGTGAGCCGCCAGCAAGTTCAGAATTTGAGTGATTACTCTCGATGTTCATCAATGCCGGGATGAAAAAGGCGACCAGGGCAATGGCCAGATTGAGGATGCCGGCGATCCAGTACCAGGTTTGATAACTGGTCGCATCGGTAACGGGACCAGCGACGATCAGGCTGAGCGGCATCATGGCTCCGGCCACGCTGCCCACCAGCGAATGGACGCGTCCCTGCATGCTGGGCTCCACCACGGTTTGGAACAGGGCGTGGATGGGACCATTCACCAGCGGCATCATGAAACCGATCACGAACATCGACGTGAGCATGATCCAGAACTTGTCGGCGGGGGCGGCGGCAATGGCGAGGATGGCGAAGCTGAATAAGGCAATCGCTGTCAGCGAGGTGACGATCTTTTTCTTGAAGCCACCCCACACTCCAAGAGTGATGCCGCCCACGATCATGCCAACCCCGAACAGCGAGTCGAGGCTGCCCAATTCCAATGCGCCGAGATTGAAATACTTCGTCACCAACAATGGGGTAAGCGCGCTGGTGGGGGCGAGCAGGAAGTTTAGCAGTGTCGCCATTAAGCCAAGCATCAGCAGACCGGGCCAAGCTGCCATGTATTTGAAGCCGGCACCCAGATCCTGTAGGAAGCTGGTTTGCGGCGCGGATTCGTGCGCCTCGATCCGCGGCGGTTGTGGGATGGAGAAAAATAGCAGGGGAGTGATGCCCATGATGGCAGTAGCGACATCGATCATCAGAATGTTTTCTGTGGTCATGACTTCCACCAGCAAAGCACCCACAGGCGGCGCGACGATGTTGACCAAGCCTTGCAGGGTCTGGTTGGCGCCTGCCACACGAGATAGATGCTCCTTGGGCACCATCAGCGAGGTGGAGGCGGACATGGCAGGGTAGTGGAAGGCTCCACCCGTTGAGCGGATGGTCAAGATCAGATAGATGTGCCAGATCTCCGCCGCGCCAACCCAGAACAGGTAGGCGAGCAGAAGCGTCGAGAGGGC
Source organism: Anaerolineales bacterium (assembly GCA_023382575.1). GTDB lineage: Bacteria > Chloroflexota > Anaerolineae > Anaerolineales > Villigracilaceae > Villigracilis. Next base: position 910 of record JAHDWC010000265.1, on the reverse strand, counting down.
GATTGTGGCGTCAGCGACGATCATGATGATGCGGCGGTTGCCGCGATCCACCACTGTCCCGGCGATGGGACCTAACAGAATCTGAGGCAGCATCCCGAAGAGAGAGGCGGTTGCCAGCACGGTTGCCGAGCCGGTTTTCTGAGTCAAGTACCAGATCAAAGCGAACTGAACCAGCGATGATCCAAATAATGAAAATGCCTGCCCGGTGAAAATGGTAAAGAAGCGGACAGCCCAGTTGCTGGGTAGGGTGGTTTCGGGATTTTTCATAGTCGCCTTAATAAATTTGAAAAAATTTCCTTGTAGTTTTAGAATATTTTACTCGGTATTTGATATTTGTCAATGTTTATTGCTTATTCCTTATTATTTGTTTGGAAAATATTGATTTTTTCAATTCAGAATTGATTTTCCTAATATCTTGATAAAAAATCCCCGCCATTTGGTTGGCGGGGAGAGGGGTTAGGCTGGGGTGATGTTCTTTTCGTAGAACACGCTACGCAAGATCGGTTTGAATCCGCAACTTTCGTACAAGGCAAAGGCGCCGCTTGGGTTTTGCGTGTCCACACCCAACACGGCTTCAGTCATGCCCATGTCTTTGAACATTTGCAAGCTGCGCATAAGTAGGGCGCGTGCCAGTCCGCGCTTGCGCCACGGACGGCGAGTGAAGATGGGGTCGGTCACACCGCGCTGGATGTTGAATTGCTTATTCGCTTCCTCATCTACTGTGTTCAACACGCCGGCTGCAACCTGTTCGCCGTCCCATGCCACCTGCCAAAGCGACGGCTTGAATACCGGGCTGGAACTCCAAGCCTGATAATCAGCGTCGCGCAATGGGGTGTGTCCCCAGTGGTCTTGAAAGGCTTCGTCTAACGCATCGATCACAGTGCGATAATGACTCGCCGGCACGGGGCGC
>JAHDWC010000264.1 GCA_023382575.1 Anaerolineales bacterium | reverse complement strand
ACGAGACTTGTAACCCACGCTCAATGGCGATGTCACTACCAGCCGTGAAGGGACTCGGTAACGAATCACCCAGAAGCGCAATGATCGGCAATTGAGTAGCGCGTCCCACAATGATCATATCTTTGCTTTCACGAATATCATCGGGAATCAAATTGGCGAACACGGTCTTGGGAGTGATGACCGTTCCAGTGGCAAGGCTGCCAAGATAGGAAGCCATCTTCGCCGCAACGCTCCAGCTCTGCGAGTCATTTGTAGGAACCACAAAAGCCACATTGTTAAGAGCAGGGTCATACGAGAACAAAGCGGGATACTGATCAAGTCCCTGAGATTGGACAACCTCAGTCGTCGGCGCAGTGATCAAAGGAATGTGCAAAACCGAGAACTCGTGGATGGTCAACCACAGAGAGACGTCATTCAAACGGGAACAATAGTCCATGGGGACAAACTCGGTTTGGATGGTCAGAGTGTTGACACCCGGGCGTAAAATCGCAGACGGCAGCGAAATGCGAGCCGTATTCACAGTGTTGGCATTCTCCGCGGTAAATTGAATCCCACCGATCGGCGTATCATTGATGCGCAGCACCATACCAGAGCCGGAAAGATCCATCACAGCCGAATACGAGTAAGCCAAATCGATATAGGGGTTTTCGCCCGCAATCTTTCCATATGGAATGGTGAACTCAAATTCAAGTGTGCGGAAACCAACCCCATTGGCAGTCTGCGGACCATAACCAAGGTATTGGAACGTGCGATCCACTTCAGTGTCAGCAATGGCAACTGCTTCATTGACACTCTTGACGACTGCCAGATCCTCACTCAACCCGGCGCGGATCTGACCGGAGCTCAAAGCCTGCGCCGCCTTCACAACGCCTTCATCGCTTCCACCACCCACATACATGATGGCAAGTCCCGCATTCCACGGGGAATTGGTCATTTGGATGACACCATCGCTCGTTTCGGCTTCGACGCCAGAGATCGCGCCTCCTACCACCGGAGCAGGGAAACTCACAAAACTGAGATTCGAAAAGTTGACAGGTTTACCCACAAAGACCAAATGAGAAGCTGTCTGAATATCGTTTGTCAGGTTATCCACACTGATCATCGAGGTGGACTGCAAACCCTGGGTCATTCTGCCGAATGCCGCAGAGACAATAATGCCCGCTTCCACTTCCTGTGCGGTCGGCTGGCTGGGCAGCACGATCACCAACGGCTCAGGACTGATCGAATCCAACTGATAAATGGGCTTGGGCAATGATTGCAGGCTGACATTCGGAACTTGATTCGTATGAGGCAACACAAAAGCCGAATTCGCCTTAATCAGAACCGAAGTCTCCTGCGGGAACAGACAATCGACACCTGCATCGAGGGTGATGGTCAATTCGTGACGGCCATCATTGCGGGTGGAGTTGAAAGCAGACTGCGGGATCGCAAGCTCAAATGTCTGCGGACCCTTCTTTAACAGGATCACATCCAACAGAATATCGTTGTAGATGATTGCCAACGTGGCGCCAGTGAACTCGCTATTGGCCATCTCCGGGCGGCTGGTCACAGAGGACACATCAATATTCAGCGTGACGGAAGCGCCTTCGCTCAACACCCACGAAGCCGGGATACCAAACTGAACCTGCATATCTGCATATGGACCAAGCATGAGCTCATCCAGCATCCCAAGCGCAGAAAACGGCACAAGCTCACCCGAAGCCACAGATGCGATTGTGGGGGTGGCAGTTGCCGCGGCTTGCGCCAGACCGCTCGAGGGAGGGCTGTATAAAAAGGTCGCAAAAATTGCCAGCGTCAAAACAAAACCAAATAGTTTCTTCATATCATTCTTCTCCTTTGGTAATAAGACCAATTTCTTGTATCTTGGGAGCCATCTTTTGCACAACATGGTCCCAGGAGTAGTTGTTCTGGACAAATTCTCTGGATGTTGTCCCAAGTTTATTCCGCAAATCGATATCCTTAAATAATTTTACCAAACCTTCACTAAGCGCCTCCGCGCTCTCCGGCTGCACCAACAGACCCGTCTCGCCGTCTTGAACGATCTCTGTCATCGGTTCAGCGTCGACGCTGATGCAAGCAATCCCATACGCCATTGCCTCCAACAGCACATCTCCCCACGTCTCCAAACGAGATGGCAAAACAAAAATATTCGCCCGTCGGAAACACTCACTTACCATGTTCCGATCCCAACCCGTGTAGAGAACTTCCACACCATCAAGCGGAAAACTCTCAGGGATGGGGTCACGCGTCAGAAAAATGAGTTTCGCTGTCGGGTAATGCTGACGCGCGCGCGCGAACGCATCCAATAAGAGATCTCCACCTTTTCGATAGAAATCCCGCCCGATGAACAAAACCACCGGGTCCGCTTGAGCCGCCTGCGGATTCGCCTCGGGCCACCGCTCAAAGTTGACTCCACCACCCACAGCAGTGACTCGCTCGGGGGCGATGTTGTAAAACTCGATCACCGAGCGGCGGACAAATTGGGCACGAGTAAAGATGTGAGCCGCCTTCTTATAGGTTTGTCGCTCAAGCTCCAGCCATTTCTTCAACTGGTCAGGAGCAAATGGAGAACGTCCCGCCTCCGGTCGAAGCGAGGACAAATAAGCCGTGTAATCCGTGTAGATCACAGTCGGCAGAGAACGCTGCTTTCCCCAGTTCGCATCGAAGAGGACGTTCATTTGAATAGCCACATCCGCCGATCTGGCAGACTCGCGCAGGTACCGAGCAGCAAGCTGCGAGCGGGAACGAAATGCCGGGACGTTCTGCCAGTATCGCTTTCGCCAAATGCGCGGGCTGGGATGAAACACCTGCACCGCATTCCAAAGCCGGGCAACCCCGCGCAGAGAGGCGTCGTGCGTGCCGACAAGATCATAGTGCCGCGCCAAAGCGTCGAAGAACAATCCGTACTTGATGCGGGTGGTGGGGTCGTTGAGAATATCCCCGGCCAGCAGTCCGACTAATCTCAATGGAGACTTAGCCATTGCGTGCCTCACCAACCACCTGATGGTACAGGTCAAATAACTTTTCAACGGCAATTTTGACCGAGAAGGCTTCAAGCACTCGGCTACGCCCAGATGCGCCAATCTTCGTCCGCAATTCTTTCTTCGCAAGCAATTCGCGGATTGCACCTTCCAGTTGGTCAACCTGATCCGGCTGGATGATCCAACCATTCTCGCCGTGGGTGATGACTTCGCGCGCGCCGCCCACATCCGTTACCAAGGCTGGAACGCCACAAGACATCGCTTCCAACATGGCGACAGATAGACCTTCCGCGATGGAGGGCAAAACGTACAAATCGGAGGCTTGCAAATACGGCGTGACATTGTCCACGCCGCCGAGGAAACGCACACCTGCGCCAGCCATCTGACGCAACTTCGCCTCTTCTGTCCCCTGACCGAGGATCAAAAGTTCAGCCTTTGGAAATTCCGCGCGAAGTTTGTTCCAAACTGAAATGAGCTGGTCTACGCGTTTTTCGGGAGCGAGACGACCGGTATAAATGCCGACCAACGCATCTTCGGCGAGTCCCAACTTTTGGCGCAGGGAAATCCGCTCTTCCGAAGAAAGAGGCGTAAAAACATTCGTATCCACGCCATTGGTAATCATGGTCATTCGGTCAGAGGTAATCCCAATCCCTTTTAATTCTTCTTCGATCTCGTGGCTGATGAGGACAAATGAGGATGTCTTTTCCCGAAGTTCGTTGAGGCGCATCTTCCCGGATGTCTTTCGGGAAAGTTTTTGCACATCGCCAATTGGACCACTGCGATGTAGGGTGACCACAAATGGCACGCCAAACCAACGCTTCGAAAGAAGCGCGACGGTCGAAGGGGAAATGAACTCATGAGCGTGGATCATATCCGGGCGTAGGCGAAAGATCGTGAATAAGGCGTACAGGGTGAAAATCAGGGAGGCAACCGGCTTGGGTCCAGGGACGGGCAGGCGGTAGACGGGAACGCCATCGATTTCTTCGTATGGTTTCAGGCTGCGATCATATTGCCGCGTGAGAATGATCAGGTCGATGCCACGTTCGCGCAAGCGGGGTGCCAGAAACTGCATTTGCCGCTCGGCGCCTCCGACCCTCGGATAATACCCGTGAATGACCGTCACCACCCGTATCGGATTCATGACAATCCTCCCACACCCTGAGTCATGGTTCGTATGTTTCCAAGGCGTTGTTGAATCAGTTTATAGAAATAACCTCGGCGTAATGGAGCAAGCA
>JAHDWC010000263.1 GCA_023382575.1 Anaerolineales bacterium | reverse complement strand
GGCGCGAAGCATGCCGTTCAATCTCCGTCGGGTTATTACGGCTTCCGCGTGATGCGCGGCTTCGACGACAAGGGCAAAGTCCTAAAACCGACTCCCTCCGATGCACTCTTCTTCACTGGTCATCACGTGGACCATGAACTGGTCGAAAACATCGAAGCGGATTGTGATGATCGTATGCGCCGCATGAAGGCGAAGGAACCCCGCCGCTTCTTGTTGACGATGGGTGGGGCAGGCGCACAACGCGAACTCTTCAAAGCCATCGTCGAGCATGTCATTCCGTTGGTTAAGCAAGATAAGATCACACTCTTCGTCAATCTCGGCGATCACAAAAATAATTGGGAATGGTTGCAGGGTGAGCTGGCTGAATACAAAGACCTCATTCAAACTCACTTCACTTGGGATGACACCCGCGAATTCACTGACAGCATCCGCAAGGGACCTGCGCATGGATTGCATGTCTTCCTGCATGACAACACCTTCCACGCCGTGTACGCCACCAACTACCTCATGCGCGTGGTGGATGTGATGATCACCAAGCCGAGTGAACTCGCTTTCTACCCCGTGCCCAAAATTTTCAACGCCCGCGTCGGCGGACATGAAATGTGGGGCGCCATCCGCGGCGCAGAGATCGGCGATAGCACCGTCGAAACCCGCACCATTCCGCAAACTCTGCAAGCCATCGACATGCTCACCGACTACGACGACCTGCTCACCATGTTCTGCGATTGCATCGTCAAGAACAAAAGCATTGGCATCTACGACGGCGCCTACAAGAGCGTTGAACTCGCCACCGGCAAGAAATTTACCCGCTAATCAATTCAGACCTGACAGGTTTCCAAAACCTGTCAGGTCTTTTAATTTCCATGATTCAAATCAAAATCAACCCCCATCCCTTTTCCATGTCCTTCAAAAAAAACGATCAAGAGATAATGACCGTGCGGCTGGATTCTGATTCCAAGCCGAATCTCCGCAGCGATGATTCATCCGTCACCGCAGGATTCCCGCGCTTCACTCTTGACCTGAAGTTGGCCGCTGACCATTGGGCTTTGTCCACCACCCTAACTGATTCTCCCGTCGAGATCAGAATCCAACTCCCCGGCTATTGGTACGGCGGCGGTGAACTCATCAATCAGCATCACCCGCTCAACAAGTTGATGATGCATAGCGTGCCCTTTCACACCTTCGATAATGGTCCCACCGGCTTGAGTGGCGTGATGAATCCCGCCTGGTTCTCATCCAATGGCACGCTCATCATCGTGGTCTCTCCCTTCGAGCTTGGCATCAACCAACCGCCTGCGGACTATCCGCGCTTCAAGTGGAGTTTCGCCACTGACGGGCGCGGCGCCTTCTCTGACCGTCCCTTTCTTGATAAAGGCGGGCAGGGAGATGGACTCTTCACCTTCAAAGGTGACACGCTGAATTTCAGATTCCATTTCTCAGAGAATGCTGTCACTGCCTTTGAAAACCAGATTAAGCATTTTGGTCATCCACGCGAATTGCCGCCTGAAGGCTTGTTCAACAAACCTACATGGACGACATGGGCAAGATACAAAACTGCCATCAATCAGGAAGTCGTTTTGAAGTTTGCGGATGAGATCATCCAAAACGGCTATCCCTATCATGTGATGGAAATCGACGACCGCTGGCAGGTCTATTATGGTGATTTGGATTTCGACCCGCAGCGCTTCCCAGACCCCAAAGCAATGATCGATGAATTGCACGTGAAGGGATTCAAAGTCACCACGTGGGTCATTCCATTTTTGGATGAATGCTCGAACGCCTTTGCCGAAGGGACGAAGAACGGCTGGCTCGTGCGTCGCGCTGATGGTTCTCCATATCTTGTGCCGTGGTGGCAGGGGCACGGCGGCTTGCTCGACGTCACCAACCCGTCGGCGTTGGAATGGTTTTTCGAACGGCTGAATCAGTTACAGGTCAAGACAGGATGCGATGGCTTCAAGTTCGATGCAGGCGAGGCTTGCTTCCTTCCCGATGATGCTGTCACGTATCAAAAAATCCATCCTAACGAATACACAAAAATTTATGTGGATGCTGTGGCAAAACATCACCGCCTGACGGAAGTGCGCTCGGGCTGGCGCAATCAAGCCGCGCCGATTTTCTTCCGCCAATGGGATAAGACGACTTCATGGGGTTTGGACAATGGTTTGCATTCGGTATTGACCGGTGCGCTGGCGATGAGTTTGGCGGGCTATCCGTTCATTCTGCCCGACATGGTGGGCGGCAACGAATACGATGAAAAAGCGGACGCCGATATGATGATCCGCTGGACGCAGTTGAACGCGCTGCTGCCTTCGATGCAGTTCAGTCTTGCGCCGTGGGATTATGGCGAAGACGCTACTGAGCTTTGTCGTCGCTTTGCGAACCTGCACGTGGAATTCGCACCCAAGATTTTGGAGATCGCACGCGCTTCGATTTCAAAGGGACAGCCCATCATTCGCCCCATCTTTTGGCTTGACCCAACCGATGAACGCGCTTTGACTTGTGGCGATGAATTTTTGCTCGGCGATGAATTCTTGGTTGCACCTGTCGTCACACCGAACACAACACAGCGCGATATTTATCTTCCAAAAGGGGAGTGGCAAAATTATTGGACGGGAGAGATTGTCGCAGGGAATACCTTGCTCGAACATTATTCAACCCCGCTCGATGCTTTGCCGATCTTCAAGCACATTCAATAACAACGGAGAACTGATATGACAACTTATAAATTTCCGCACGATTTTTTGTGGGGTGCCGCAACGGCTGCCTATCAAGTGGAAGGTGCATGGAACGAAGATGGCAGAGGCGAATCGATTTGGGATCGCTTCAGCCATACACCTGGTAATGTGTCCAATGGCGATACAGGCGATATAGCTTGCAATCACTATCACCGTTGGGAAGAAGATATCGCGCTCATGCGTCAACTCGGATTGAAGGCGTATCGCTTTTCCACTTCATGGAGCCGTGTCTTGCCCACCGGGCGCGGACGCATCAACCCCAAAGGTTTGGATTTTTACGACCGTTTAGTAGACCGTCTCTGCGCTGCTAACATTGAGCCGCTGCTCACACTCTATCACTGGGATCTGCCGCAAGCCTTGCAGGATGAAGGCGGCTGGGACAATCGCAACACTGCCTATGCCTTCGCTGATTACGCTGCTCTGATGGTCAAACGACTTGGAGATCGAGTCAAATACTGGACGACTTTCAATGAGCCGAGCGTCATTACCTATATTGGCTTTATCACGGGTGAACATGCCCCCGGTATCAAAGATCGGCGCATGGCGTATCAGGTGGCGCATCATCTTATGCTGGCACATGGGTTGGGGATACAAACCATTCGTACAATCAGACCGGATGTGAACGTAGGTATTGTTCTCAACCTGTGGCCCGCCGAACCCGCTTCTGACTCCGCTGAAGATTTGGCTGCTGCTAATAAATATTGGGACGAAACCGAAACTTTGTTCCTCGACCCGCTCTTCAAGGGATATTATTCTTCCGCTATGTACGACATGGTCGGTAAGAACACGCCAAAAATTCAAGACGGTGATATGGCATTGATCGCGCAAAAGTTGGATTATGTTGGCATCAACTTCTATTCGCGTAACGTGTTCAGTGCAAAAGGAAAGTTGGAAAAGATCGAAGGCTCAGAATACACCGAAATGGGCTGGGAAGTCTGCGCTCCAGCATTGAGGAGCATGCTGGTCAAGATCAACAGCGAATACAATCTGCCGCCTATCTATATTACCGAGAACGGCGCTGCTTTTCATGACGAGGTCAGCGCCGATGGCAAAGTCCACGACCCGCGCCGTATCGATTACCTCAAGAATCACTTCATCCAAACCCGCCTCGCCATGCTGGATGGTGTGGATGTGCGCGGATACATGGTCTGGTCGTTGATGGATAACTTCGAGTGGGGACATGGTTTCTCAAGGCGTTTTGGGTTGACGTATGTGGATTACGATAGCCAGAAGCGAATAATCAAAGACTCTGGCTATTGGTATATGAATGTAATTCAGAAAAATGAAATTGACGAATAATAGGTGTTGAGTTTTTAGCAGCCTGCGCTGTGTATGAGAACGGGATGTGGTATGTATTATTTGTGAATTGTGTGTTGAATATCCCTTGTGGCTTGGATACATTTGCGAATCGCCTCACTGGTCTTATCCAATCTATCTCCGCTGAGTTTTTCATAGCCCACACGCGGAACTTCGATGTGCATATCGATGAGGTCAAGGATGGGACC
>JAHDWC010000262.1 GCA_023382575.1 Anaerolineales bacterium | reverse complement strand
CCATCGTCCCTACGTTGAGATGCGGTTTGCTTCTGTCAAACTTTTCCTTCGCCATTGTGAAACTCCTTGAGTATAAAAACAGTTACGCTTTTAGTAGTTCTTCCGCCACTGACTGCGCAACTGGCGCGTAGTGGTCAAATTCCATGCTGAATACGCCGCGTCCTTGAGTAGCAGAACGCAGTTGCGTGGCATAGCCGAACATTTCCGCCAAAGGCACCATCGCGCGGATGGACTGGGCATTGCCAGGGCGGACATCCATTCCCTGAATGAGACCGCGGCGGCTGTTGAGCTGACCCATCACGTCGCCGAGATATTCTTCAGGTACAACCACTTCCACTTTCATCATCGGCTCGAGCAGAATGGCATTGCCCTTCTGGACACCTTCCTTGAAACCGATGGAAGCGGCAAGTTTGAACGCCATTTCGCTGGAGTCCACTTCATGATAGGAACCATCGAACAGCGTGATTTTCAGGTCCACAACCGGATAACCGGCAAGCACGCCACTTTCGCAGGCTTCGCGGAAACCTTTTTCAATGGGTCCAATGTATTCCTTCGGAATAGCACCACCCACGATCTTGTTTTCAAAGACAATGCCACTGCCGCGGGCGCCGGGCTCGAGGGAGAATACGACGTGACCATATTGACCCTTACCACCAGACTGCTTGGCATACTTGTAATTGACTTCCTTGACCGGTTTGGTGATGGATTCGCGATACGCCACACGCGGAGCGCCGACATTTGCCTGAACTTTGAATTCACGCAGGAGGCGGTCAACGATGATATCAAGATGAAGTTCGCCCATACCGCGGATAACGGTCTGTCCGGTATTTTCATCTGAATTAACACGGAACGTAGGATCTTCTTCAGCAAGCTTGCGAAGCGCCTCCCCCATCTTTTCCTGATCATTGGAACTCTTCGGTTCAATCGCAATGGAGATCACAGGCTCAGGGAACGAAATGCTTTCGAGCACAAGAGACTTCGTATCACAAAGGGTATCGCCGGTAAAGCTTTCCTTGAAGCCAAGCACAGCGCCAATATCGCCAGCGCGAATCTCAGTGATGTCTTCACGACGGTCAGCATGCATTCGGAGCAAACGCCCAATGCGTTCCTTGCGTCCCTTGGTGCTGTTTTGAACGGTCTGACCCTGGCTCAACACGCCAGAGTAAACACGGATATATGCAAGACGTCCAACGTAGGGATCGGTCACGATCTTGAAGACCAGGGCGCTCAGGGGCGCATCATCCTGCGTCGGGAGTTCAAAGGCATTCTCAGGGTTTCCAGGCTCGGAAGCGGAAATGGAAGGAATATCTGCCGGAGAAGGCAGGTAATCCACCACAGCGTCGAGCATAACTTGAACACCCTTATTCTTCAAGGAAGATCCACAGAAGACAGGAGTCGCCTTGTTAGAAATGACACCCTTGCGAAGTGCCGCCTTGAGCTCGTCAATGCTAATTTCCTGCGCTTCGAGGAACTTCATGGTCAGATCGTCGTCGAGTTCAGCGACTTTTTCCACCATCTTGGCGCGGGCAGTGACAGCCTGTTCCTGCAGATCGGCGGGAATATCGGTGACCTTCGGCTCCTTGCCAAGGTCATCTTCCCAGACGATGGCTTTCATGGTGAGAAGATCAACGACACCTCTGAAACCAGCTTCAAATCCAATCGGAACTTGCATCGGAATCGGGTTGGCGCCGAGGCGGTCAATGATGGTCTCGATGGTGCGTTCATAGGAGGCACCCACGCGATCCATCTTATTAACGAAACAAATGCGCGGAACGCCATAACGATCAGCCTGACGCCACACGGTTTCAGACTGCGGCTCGACGCCTTGAACAGCATCGAAAACGACTACGCCGCCATCCAACACACGCAAAGAGCGCTGGACTTCTGCCGTGAAGTCAATGTGTCCGGGGGTATCAATGATGTTGACTTGATAACCCTTCCACTCCGCAGAGACGGCTGCCGAAACGATGGTAATACCGCGTTCACGTTCCTGGACCATCCAGTCTGTGACCGTATTACCGTCATCAACGGAACCAATCCGATGCGTCATGCCGGTATAGAACATGATACGCTCGGTAGTGGTCGTTTTACCGGCGTCAATGTGGGCAATAATGCCTATATTTCGGTACTTCTCCAACGGATGAACACGTGCCATGCTGCTTGCTACCTGTTTCCTTTACTAAGTCTAAAGTAATTAAATGCGATAATGCGAGAACGCGCGGTTGGCTTCCGCCATCTTGTGGGTTTCGTCGCGCTTGCGGATGGACGAACCAGTCTCGTTAAAAGCGTCAATCAATTCCGAAGCGAGCTTATCGGCAAAAGATTTGCCGGAGCGTTCGCGCGCCGAGCTAAGGATCCAGCGAATCGCCAAAGTTGTGCGGCGTTCTGAGGAAACTTCCATCGGCACCTGATAGGTCGCACCACCCACGCGGCGCGGGCGGACTTCCATGGCGGGACCTACATTCTTGAGAGCCGCATCGAAGACTTCCATCGGATTCTTCTCGGTGCGTTCCTTGATCAGGTCCATCGCATCATAGACCAAGCCCATGGCGACGCTTTTCTTGCCACTCTTCAACACGTGTTGGATCATGGTCTGAATGTTGATGCTATTAAAACGAATGTCGGGAAGCAATTCCCGCTTCTCTGGTTTTGCTCTACGCATGCTTTATTACTCCATCTAAAGATTACTTCGGACGCTTCGCGCCGTACTTCGAGCGACCCTGCTTACGGTTGGCGACACCAGTAGTGTCGAGCGAACCACGCACGATATGATAACGAACACCCGGCAGATCCTTCACACGTCCGCCACGAACGAGCACGACGGAGTGTTCCTGCAACTGGTGACCTTCACCTGGAATGTACGCTGTGACTTCGATGCCATTGCTCAAACGAACGCGGGCGATCTTACGCAGCGCGGAGTTCGGCTTCTTGGGGGTCATGGTACGGACAACGGTACAAACGCCGCGTTTCTGCGGCGCGCCCTTATCCTGGCGGAACCTGCGCTGCTTGAAGCTGTTCAAAGTGAACTGCAGAGCCGGAGCCTTGCTTTTTACATGTTTATTCTTGCGTCCCTTGCGGACCATTTGATTTATTGTCGGCACAATCAGCCTCCGATTTCAATTTCTTCTTTTTCGAATTCTATTTTGATTTCTATATTCGCAAGAAATGAGACCATCACATTCAAACCCTGATGGCCTCATTTGTAGCTGCCCAAGTATATCGTTGAGCGGGGGTAGAATTGCCGCTCTTGTTTCCTTAACAAAGGCATGTCATTTTATCATGCCATGTTAATGAAGTCAATAGGAAATGCTACTTTTTTCGGGTTTGATTCTCTCCGAGACTCAGTAACCCGGTGTCGTGTTTGGGTGGATGCGTCTTCTCTTCATCCTTGCCAAACTTGACCACATCCCCATTCTCATTGATCGCTTCAACAGCCAGACCAAGAGATTGGAGTTCCTTCACCAACACGCGGAAGGAAGCAGGGATGCTGGGCTCTTCGATCGGTTCACCCTTCACGATGGCTTCATAGGTGTTGACGCGACCCTGAACATCATCGGATTTGACGGTGAGCATTTCCTGAAGGGTATGCGCGGCGCCATAGGCTTCGAGCGCCCACACTTCCATTTCGCCGAAGCGCTGACCACCGAACTGCGCTTTACCGCCGAGTGGTTGCTGTGTGACCAGGCTGTACGGACCCGTGGAACGCGCATGAACCTTATCTTCAACCAAGTGGTGAAGTTTGAGGATGGTCATGACACCAACGGTGACAGGCTGATCGTAAGGCAGACCCGTCTTGCCATCGCGGAGAGTTTGTTTGCCGAGGATCGGGAGCGGAATGCCCTTTTCCTTTGCGAGTTCCTGCGCGGTTTCAAAGACTTTATCTTCTGCGACGCGGCGAGTGATGCCATTGACTTCCATCCACAAACGCAAACACGCATGAATGGCGGCTTCGTCCAATTTGGGATCGCGGCTGGCAATGTCGCGGTCTTCGAGCAGGATTTCATCCGGGTTGGCATAGCCTTTTTCGCGCAACCACTCTCGCGTCGTGGCGCGACGCGCATATTCAGGGTCATTCAAACTGTAGGTATCGTAACGGCGTTTGTCGAGCCAGTTTTCGAGATAGAGGCGGCGAACTTCATCATCATCTTCGATGTTGTTCGGGTCTTCTTCTTGTTCCTTGAGCCATTCCCACGCGCGGACGGCCGCTTCTTTCCAAGCTTGGTCCATGATCCAGGCGCGGG
>JAHDWC010000261.1 GCA_023382575.1 Anaerolineales bacterium | reverse complement strand
CTTTAGGTGCTATCCACTCAGACAGGTAGAGACTATACCAAAGGAAGATGTCTGTACGAAGGGTCAGCCCTATACTGGAATTAATTAGGAGAATCCATGAACGCAATCGAAGTTAAGAATCTCAAAAAATCATTTGGCGATTTTCAAGCTGTACAAGATGCGAATTTCACTGCCGTCTCGGGTGAGGTATTGAGTCTGCTGGGACCAAACGGGGCGGGGAAATCCACCACGATCTCGATGCTCTCGGGTCTGCTCAACCCGACTGCGGGTGATGCGTCCATTATGGGGCATTCGGTGATGAAAGAACCTGCGGCGGCGAAAAAGAGTCTTGGTGTGGTGCCGCAGGATATTGCCCTTTACCCCGATCTTTCGGCACGCGAGAATTTGGTCTTTTGGGGCAAGATGTATGGTTTGCGCGGCGCAGACTTGAAACAGCGCGTGGATGAGGTCATTGAAATCATCGGGTTGGCAGATAGGCAAAAGGATCAGGTCGGTAAGTTTTCGGGTGGGATGAAGCGACGCGTCAACATTGGGGCAGCATTGCTTCACAAGCCAGAGGTGGTCATCATGGACGAGCCAACAGTCGGCATCGATCCGCAGAGCCGCCGCCATATTTTAGATAATGTCAAAGAGTTGAACCAGCAAGGCATGACCGTGCTGTACACGACGCATTATATGGAAGAGGCCGCCGAGCTTTCGCATCACATTGCGATCATGGACAAGGGCAAGGTCATTGCATATGGCACGCATGATGAGTTGATCAAGATGGTCGGTGAACAAACCCGCATCGATCTGACACTCAACGCCGAAGCCGCGAAGATTTTGTCTGCATGGCAAAAGGTGGACGGCGTTTCCAAGATCGATTCGTTGGATGGAAAAGTGACGGCTTTGGTGGATGACTCGAATCGCGTCCTGCCGCATTTATTTGAGACAGCTTCCAGAGAGAATGTCCGCATTACATCCGTGGATATTCAGGAGCCAAATCTTGAGACGGTGTTCCTGCATCTGACGGGGCGGGCGTTGAGGGATTAACATGAAAATAGTAGACATTGTTTTCAAAGACCTGACGCGTTCCTTTCGCAGTGCCTTTGCGGTTGGAATGATGGTCATTGCACCATTGATGTTGACCGGGCTGATCTATTTCGCATTCGGCGGCATGTCGGGTGGAGATGTCAGCATGACGCCAATCAAAGTGGGCGTGGTCAATGCGGATCAACTCCCCGCTGATTCTGTGCTGGATGCACCCATCGGTGACAATATCCGCTCGATGTTCTTTGATGAAAGCGTCGAAGCATGGATCACCGCCTCAGACTATGCCGATGAGGAATCCGCGCGTGGGGCGGTGAATGCACAAGAGATCGGCGTGGCAGTCATCATTCCGCAGAATTTTACGGAACGTTATTTGAGCGGCGATCAGGATGTGCAAGTGCTGATCGTCAGTGACCCGACCTTGTCCATTGGACCGGCCGTGGTCGAAGATATGGTCACAATGATGATCGACGGAGTGGCGGGTGGCGGCATTGCCATTCAAACGATCATGGAACGCTTGCAGGCGAATGGCATCCAGCCAGACCTGGCTCAAATCCCTGCCTGGATTGAGCGATATGGAAATTGGTATCGCGATTTTCAGCGCGATCTCTTTCATAACCCGGATAAAGCCGCATATGTGATCGTCGCTCCGTCCGCAGGAGATACAGATACAGCCGACCCCATCCAAAAGATGATGGGCTTGACGATGGCTGGACAGATGATCTTCTTTGCCTTTTTTACGGGCGCGTATTCAATGATGTCCATTTTGCGGGAAGAGGAAGAAGGAACTCTGGCGCGCCTCTTTACCACGCCGACAGATCGCACATCCATTCTGACGGGAAAGTTCATCGCAGTTTTTATCACGATCCTCTTGCAAGGATTGGTGCTGATGGTGGCAGGTTACTTTGCCTTTGGCATCCGCTGGGGAAATCTCGGCGGAGTGGCTCTGGCACTCACAGGTCAGATCGTTGCGGCGACGGGATTAGGCGTCTTGCTGATCGCATTCGTCAAATCCACGAAGCAGGGTGGACCAGTCCTAGGCGGCGGGCTGACAGCCATGGGCATGCTCGGCGGTTTGTTCACTGCAAACATGCCGAATGCCATGCCTGCCGCAATGAACATGATCGCAAACTTCACGCCGCAAGGCTGGGTGCTCAAAGCCTGGCGCATGGCAATTGATGGTCAGCCTGCCATTGATCTGCTGATCCCATTTGCAGTGATGGTGGCGATGGGCGTGGGAATGTTCGCCATCGGCGCGGTCATGTTTAGAAAAAGATTTGCATAAGAAGGAAGTCGTCATGAGAATATTCGACCTTGCTCTCAAAGATTTATCTCAAATGTTTCGCGATAAGCGCTCATTATTATTCCTGGTTGCGATGCCGATAGTGTTCACATTTTTTATGGGATTTGCCTATCGCAATACTGGCGATGACGCGAACGTGGATCATCGCATCCCCTTGGCGGTAGTGGATCCTGAACCCAAAGCGTTGCTAAACCTGACGTTAGTCACTCGCCTAGAAGCCTCAGATTCCATCCGCATCGAGAAGATGACCGAAGCCGATGCAATGGCTGCCTTTTACAAAGGCGATGTCGCTGGGGTGTTGGTCATTCCGCTTGGGTTCAGCGAACAGGTGTCGGCGGGGAATGAAGCGCAGATGACGTTGATCGCGGATTCAACCTCCGCACAGGGACAGTCGCTGTATCAGTTGCTGCGAGTTCCCATCTCTCAATTGATGAGTGCGGTGGCAGCCAGCCGCGAGACCGCGGATATTGTCAACGCGGAGAATCCGTCTGCTGAACAAAGCGTAGCGTTTGAGTTGGCATGGGGCAAATGGACTGAGGCGTCCAAGGTTTCGCTGGTGAAAACCGAACAAGCGGTCACGGAAGAAAGCTCCGATTGGACGGGTGGTAATCCGTACAACCAATCGTCGCCGGGAATCTTGGTGCAGTTTGCGATTTTTGGCTTGGTAACTTCGGCACAGATTTTGGTGCAGGAAAAAAAGTCGCGCACACTGCAACGCTTGATTACGACGAATATGAAGTCGTGGGAGATCGTAGCTGGGCACATGCTGGCGATGTTCACGATCACATTCTTGCAGACGTCCATGCTGGTGTTGTTCGGCCAATGGGTGTTGGAGGTGGACTATTTGCGCGAGCCGTTAGCGGTTCTGTTAATCGCTGTGACGCTGGGATTGTGGGTTTCGTCGATGGGATTGTTGATTGGCGTCATTGCGAAGGAGGAACAACAGGTCATCTTATATTCGATGATCGCAATGTTCCTGTTCTCGGCGCTGGGTGGGACGTGGTTCCCACTGGAAGCGGCAGGCGGATCATTTGCCGCAATTGGTAAAGCTATGCCATCCGCCTGGGCGATGAACGGATTGCAAAATATCCTCATCCGCGGATTGGGTTTGGAATCTGTTTGGATGGCAGTTGGGATGTTATTTGTGTATGCGATTTTGTTCTTTGTGCTGGCTGTGTGGCGGTTTAGAAAGATCGAGATGTAAATTTCAGTAACAAAAGAGAGACACCCGCACTTAAGTGCGGGCGTCTCTCTTTAATCCAAAGCCATTGACGATTATTTTCTGGCACTGGAAGCGCGTGCGATCAACGAACCTTTGAGGATCACGGTCTTGGGGGAACGGGTCGGCTCTTCGATGCGTTGGAAGAGCAATTCCGTCGCTGTGCGCCCGATCTCTTCGGTGGGCTGTGCAATCAATGTAATGGGCGGATCGACCAATGCACCCCAGGTCGTCTCGTCGAAGCCGACCAAAGCCACATCTTCGGGGACTCTCAACTTGCGATCACGGATGGCCTGATATGCGCCAGCCGTTAACATACTGTTGCTGGTGAAGATGGCATCCGGGCGATTAGACTGGTCGAACAATGCCAGTGTCGTGTCATACCCTTGTTTGAGGCGCGGCGGAATGAAATGTTCAGCGACGGGCTTCAGTTGGTGTTCATTCAAGGCTTTGTGAAACCCTTTGTTGCGTTCACGTCCGGTGGTGCTGGCGTTTCCAAACATCCCGGCTAATTTGCGATAGCCATTTTCGATCAGATGTTTTGTCAACTCATAGCCGGCAGCGACATTATCCAACAAGACCATGTCCGCTTGATGGGTGTTGACCATACGGTCGATGATGACAAAGGGAATGTTCGATTCAAACGTGGAAAGCCGCGCACTAAACTGCTGGGTGGGGGAGAAGATAATGCCAGCTACATTCTCATCGTGCAGGATGTTCAAGTAA
>JAHDWC010000260.1:2029-4298 GCA_023382575.1 Anaerolineales bacterium | reverse complement strand
CATGGTGCAGATGATATCACCCGTTTGCACGGGCATGCCATTGATCTGATACGTGTAAATCTTGTCCATCATGTCTCATTATACGGAATTGTCTTCGAAACGTTTCAGCCGTTCATCCTAAAAATGACAGCAAAAATTCACGAATTCGTCCGGCTGTTTGACTCCATTTGGGCTGGCGCAGATAACGACTTCGCGCCGCGAGACTCATCTCTAGGAGGATATCGCGCCTCTCACTCAGAAGTTGGAGTTGGTCGGCGAGACCCCGAGCATTTCCCGGCTGGATGAGAAACCCCGTCACGCCATCGTCGATCACCTCAGAGGCCGCGCCGGCCATCGTCCCAATGGCTGGCAGACCGAAGCCCATCCCTTCGAGATAGACAATCCCAAAGCCCTCGTAGCTTGAAGGCACGACGAGAACATGCGCCGCACGAAGTTTGTCGATGAGAGGTTGGTCGTTGAGAGCGCCATGAAATGTGACAACGGACGATAGACCATTGGACATTACAAAATCTTCCATTTGTTTGGCGTAGATGGGATCGGTGACGAGTGAGCCGACAATATCAAGTCGAAAGTCGAAGGTCGAAAGTCGCATGGCTTGCAGCAGGGTGATTAGTCCTTTTCGCTCGATGACATTGCCAAGAAAAAGGATACGCAGATCTTTTTTCTTGCTTCTTTCCTCAATTTCTTCTTCCGAAATTTCCTTCTCAAATCGATCCGTCGGTGGGAAGGCAACCACTTCTGGCAAACGATTTCCTATTAACTCATTCACAACTGCTTTCGTCGTCTTCGAGTTATAAATAAACCCATCCACGCTTTGTAGATATTTCTTTTCCACGATGCGATAAAGATCATTTTGCCATTTGGGGCGAAGTTCAGAACAGCGCAGATGATGGACAAGGCTAATAATGGGGTAGGGATGTGGTTTTCGATTGGCGCGAATTAGCGACGGATGATTCAGTTCATCTTGAATCAAAATATCCAAGCCGGAGGGAAGTTTGAACGTGAAGTTATCCGTCAAATGCGCGGCATAATTTCGCCACGGGAGCGAGATGATTTCCACGGTATCGCCTTGTGCGCGGAGATAGTCCACTAACATGCGGTCATACATATACCCGCCGCTGAGAGTGTCAAGCGAGCCGTAGATGACAAGACCGATTTTCATAAGAATTTTCAAAAGGTCAAAAGTCGCAGGCTAGACTTTTGACCTTTCGACTGAATACGCTGCCCACGCATTGGCATGTTCCCACAGCACCACCTTCAAGCCAGTGATGTTTTGAGCTTTGATGCGTTCGTTGAGAGTGGTGGCGAGAATCCGAGCGAAATGCTCAATGGACGGGTTCAGCCCGGCGAATTCGGGCTTTTCATTTAGCATCTGTTCCTTGTAATAGCCGACCACATCGTCCAGGTGCTTTTCCACATCGACGATGTCAACCAGGTATCCGTGTTGGTCAAGCTCTTCGCCTTCGAGGATCAGCTCAAGGGTGTAATGATGCGAGTTGGGAAAATTCTCAGGTCCCCAATCTCCGCCGATCAAGAAATGGCGCGCGATGAATTCCCGTCGTACTCCAAGCGTGTACATACATGTCTCCTAATGAGAGGATTTGGCTGTGTTCAATATTTTTTCCACATCTACGAAGGTTTCCCTGCCGGAAAGCGCGATGAGGGTATCGCCTGCGAGCAGGGTGAAGCCGCCACTCGGCATAAGAAATTCGTTGTCTCGCACGATCAGGATGATGAGGAAGTCTTGCGGCAAGCCCAACTCGACGATTGTCTTGCCATGCGCAAAGGAATCAGGCAAAATGGACAGTTCTTTTAACTCATTCTTGAACCCGCTGACCTTTGTGAATTCAATAGGATAAACTGGTTTTTTGACGGCGAGTTCATCCACGCCAAGCCATTTGGCAACGAGCGGAATGGATGTGCCTTGTAGGAGCGCAGAGGTCAGCACGACGAAGAAAACGATGTTGAAGATTTCATTGGCTTGCGCGAGTCCCGCCAAAAGTGGATATGTAGCGAGAATAATTGGAACCGCGCCTCTTAACCCAACCCAGGAAAGAAAAAGTTTTTCCTTGAAGGAAAATTTTGTCGGCAGGAGGGTGAGGAAGATACTGATCGGACGGGCAAGGAACATCAAGGAGATGGCGATCAGCAGTCCCGTTGTGATGATCGGGGGAATCTGCGAAGGGAAGACCAGCAGTCCAAGAGTCAGGAACATGGTGATCTGCATCAGCCACGCTGCTCCATCGTGGAAGCGCATCACACTGCGCCG
>JAHDWC010000260.1:0-2019 GCA_023382575.1 Anaerolineales bacterium | reverse complement strand
CGATGGAGGAAGTCGAAGTGCCCGGCGACGATGCCCGCAACATACACAGCCAGAAAGCCATTCCCATAGACTGCATTTGTCACGCTGTACGTGAGAAAAACAATCGAAACAGAAAGAACCGGATACAACCCGTCGTATCCGAGTTGGACGCGATTGGCGAGGAAGACCAGGAGCTTGCCAAATAAGAATCCGCTGATCGTGCCGATGACGATCTGCAAGACGAACGTGCCGAGCAGGTCAGTCAATTGCGCGGCGGGGTTGGTCAACAATTGGATCATACCAACGGTGAGGAAGACCGCCATCGGGTCGTTGCTGCCGGATTCAAGTTCAAGCAGCGGACGTAAATTTCCTTTCAACCCCAAACTCTTGGAACGTAAAATGGAAAACACCGCCGCAGCATCCGTTGATGAGACGATGGCGCCGAGCAGCAATCCCTGCAACAGGGTGAACCCCAAAAGATATTGAGCCGTGATCCCCACCACGACAGCCGTGATGACAACCCCAAGCGTGGAAAGCACCACACCATATTTCAACACAGGTCGCACGTCGCGCCATTGCGTATCTAACCCGCCGGCAAACAGGATCAAATTCAAGGCGATGATGCCGATGAATTGAGTCAGAGATGGGTCATCGAAATAGATTTGTCCGGGTCCATCAGAGCCAGCCAACATACCCAAGGCCAAAAAAAGCAGCAGGGCTGGTATTCCAAAACGATCTGAGATCTTGCTTACCAAAACACTGACGAGCAAAAGTCCTGCGGCAATAGTCAGGAGTAATTCAAACGACATACAAATCCTTTCTGCGGCGCATCACCAGTTGACCGTTCTCCCGCACGATCGGCATGGCAAAGTCAAACACATTGATGCGCGAACAATAATCGAGGTCGGATTTTGGAAATTGTGGATGATCTGGCATGTGTTGAAGCGCGTCACGCGAAGCAACCACACGGCGGATGACTTCATTCGCATCCATCACCTGACCCGTGAACTGCTTCTTCAAAAATTCAGCGCAGACAACATCCTCATCGTTTTCCATCCCACCTGTAATAACAAAGGTGATCTCGTCCGGCTTCATCTCACGGACAACGTTTATCGTCGCCTCAGCCACAACGAGGCTGGTTGCCAGCATCACCTCTGCATGGACAGCGCGCACAGCGCCCTGCGTCCCTGCGCCTGTGCGTTGGATGAGCGTGGTTCCGCTCAGGTCATGTTCAAGGATGCGGGTGGGGGAGTTGCCGAAATCGAATCCTTGCGGCGGAAGTCCGCCCACTTCACCCATCACTTTTGAATTTGGAATCTGCCCCTTGAGAGTCAGAGCTTCGTCCACGCCGCTGACGAGGTAAATCTCCTTCGCACCGCGTGAAAACGCATAGGCCGCCGTGGAGAACGCCCGCAAAACATCGATAATCAAGACAACCCCTGTAGCATGTTGACAATCATCAAGTGTGCAGCGCTTGAATTTCATGAAACCTCTAATACTCAAATATGACTTGAATTGTTTCTTGTGGATGTTCATCCAATAACTGATACGCCTTCTTTGCTTCATCCAATGTGAAGCGATGCGTAATCCACTTCTGCGGTTGGATGCGCTCCAGCGCCTGCCATGCCACCTCGAAGCGGCGGGATTTATCCCACCGTCCCGACAACTCAGGCGAAATGGTGCTGACCTGTGATGATACGAGTCGGATGCGCGAACGATGGAACGAGCCGCCCAGATCGATCTCGGCGCGTTTTTGTCCATACCACGAACCGATCACGATCCGCCCACTGAACATGGTGGCTTCGATGGCGGTATTTAGCGCGGATGGGGAGCCGCTGAGTTCGAAGGTCAAGTCGAATTTACTTTGCGTGTAGGCAAGCGCCTCTTTCAACGCTGTCAGGTTTTGTGCCATCACCAAATGAATCTTGCTGGAAGCTTTCTGCCTCAACTCAAAGTTATCGACCGTTCTCAACTCACCTAATGGGAATTCGCTCAACAAAGATGTCGTCAACAATCCCACCACGCCCTGACCCAAAACCA
>JAHDWC010000259.1 GCA_023382575.1 Anaerolineales bacterium | reverse complement strand
GGTACAAAACACTCATGGTTGCCGCGAGGAACAATACGGAGAAGACAATTTCTCGACTGAGCCAGGATGATTTGAAATTTAAGATCGCCAAAAATGAGTGGAAGGGTTTGCTCAAGTGGAAGTGCGCTCCCCCCATCGCCACAAAGGATGTAAATGCGATCACGAGGATCGGGTTGCTGATGATGCGGTCGATCTCTTGTGCGCTGAATTTTGACCCGACAAGCTGGCGGATCAGCCACAGAATGACAAATGCACCCACTGCCAATTGCATCAGGATTGTGTAAACAGGTAAAGCCCATTCGCGGACGTTCATGATCTTTCCATTGCTCCAGAATGTGCGGTCATCAATGGATCACCACACTTTGTTTTTGAAGTCGTTCCTGCTGCAAGCAGGGGAGACAACATTCGATGTGAGTGCCCTTGCCATCCACAGATTGGATGTTAAGACTCCCACCCGCGCTCTCGGCACGTTCGCGCATCGTCTGTAACCCAAAGCTGCGCTTTGAACCTGCCATCTGGAAGCCAATACCATCATCACTCACATTCATGTGGATGTGAGCGCCATCTTCATGTTTCTCCTTCCAGATCGAAACCCGCACACGCTCGGCTTTGGCGTGTTTGCGGACATTGGTCAGCGCCTCCTGCAAAATGCAAACAAGTTGAACTTCAGCAACCGAAGAGAGATCCAACTCACCATCGACTTGATACGAGAACGAAGTTTCGACTCCCATTTGAATGCCGAATTCAGTCAGGTATTCTTCCGCTGCCGCTTCAAGTCCCTTTTCCTGAGCGAGCGTGGTTCGCAGACTCAAAATATTTTCGCGCACATCAGCATGCGCGGTTTGGATCGCCTGTCGCATCTGCATAAGCTCAGATTGCAGCTTTTCCACCTTGCCTTGATTCAACAAGGAACCGAGTGTCTGCGTCTGCAAGTTCAAATATCCCAGCACTTGTGCTAATCCATCGTGCATTTCACGCGCAATCCGCCCGCGCTCTTGAACAATGGATAACGATTGCAACTGCGAGGTCATCAAACCATGCTGAATGGCAATCGCCACCTGGTCAGCCATGCTTTCCAGCCAGATGACATCCGTTTCCGAAAAATGATCATCCTCAAATCGTGCGATCCACAAGGCGCCGATGACCGTATTTTCAAGTTTGAGCGGTACGATGACAACAGATTTGGCAGAGGCATCATTGAAAAAACTGATTCCTTCGAACGATTCGGAGGCTTCGCCAGCCTGTGAAGCATACGATTTTGGGTTTCGCATCACGTTCCGGACGAGAGAGTTGGTCACCGTTGCTGAAGGGTCATCGACTAGATGAGTTTTTTCACCGTTCGAGTAACACTTAAGCTCGAGGCTGGAATTTTCCTGATTTACGATTGCCACCCCTACGAAGTTTGCTCGCAGCAACTTGCAGACGGTATCCACAATATAGACGAGGATATCATCCACATGTTCAAGTTCTGCGATGCGACGGCTTATGTTGACCAAGGCATCGGTCCATTTTTCTGCGGTCTGCCGCGCAAGGATCTGAGCCTCAATCGCTTCTCTTTGAGCGCGATCTCGTTCTGCCTGCAGTTTCAACACCTGTCGCTTGCGAATCGCTTCAAAGACATCCAAGGCGCGCACCACAAAATAGGTGACGATGACCGCTGAGAGCATGCGCCAGATTTCAATGGGAATGCCGGTCGTTTTCAAAACGCTTTGATAATCGAGCCAGGCGGTCAGCCCATATTGCTCGCTGACTTCCAGACTTTCCCCGCTAAAAGCGTTGTGGATGACACGGTCATAGTTGTAATAAGATGCGGGTCCATATGGGGCGGCGGGTACGATCAGTCCCATCACCACCGCTTCAAAGAGAAACGCCAAGCCAGCTCCCAGCATTAGGTTTGAGACGTCAAACAAACCCAGTTTGCGCTGTGAATACCACTGACGTAGGAACCCAATTCCAGCCAGGACACTGCCTGGCATGTAGAGCAGGTATCGGGTCCAGATTTCGATCGGAATCTCGATGGGGGAGGGCGTGATGAATGTCGTCGCGGCGTATGTGATGACGAAAGCAATTGGGACGATCAGAATCCCCGGAATGAAAATGCTCCAGGCTGGCAGCGGATTTAGATTGTTCAGCATCCCCCAGCCGAATCTCAATAGCAGTAAACCTGTCAGCAAATGCATGCTGACGCGTACAATGCTCAGGATATTCGAGATGTTTTCCAGTGATCCGCTGGCGAGGAACATATCCACCCAGCCTGCGGCCCCACCTACAAAGCCAAAAGAAGCCAGCCACGGCAGTTCTCGTTTTAGTGGAAAATCTCCCTCCCGTCTCAACTGCAAATACGCGGCAAGCCCCAATCCTTCAAAAGCCAAACCATAAAAGAAATATAGGAGAATCACGTTCTTTGCTTGCAGACGGCAAGCCCTTGTTTTGTGAAGTTTTTCTCAAATATTCTAGCTTTTTTCATCCCGCTTGGCAATTGACCAATATCTCAATTTGGGTAATTTTTGTCATGTGTGCAGGTGTGCTTTCCATGGCGGTTTTGCATTTTTTTGGACATTCCGTGTTGATTTGTCCAGTATTTCCCTCTTTGTGCTAGATTTGCGAACAAAAAGGACAGGCAGATCGCCTGTCCTTTGTAATCTTTCTCAGGTTACACCGTGGGTGGATGTCCATTCATGCGTTTGTAAATAGGGGACATCTGTTTATAGATTTGAGTGAAAATCTCAAAGCGTTCATCATATATCTTACGATTTGCAGGCTGAGGCTGATACGCTCGTTTGATCTCCACCAGTTTGGGTACGTCACTGAATTTGATTCGTCCCAGCCCAGCTGCGCCGATCCATGCTGCGCCGCGGGCGTTGGCGTAGATCGGGTCGGCAACTTGCTTGATCTCCACGTTCAACACATCCGCAAAGATCTGACACCACACATCTGACTGTGCTCCGCCGCCGACGATGTTGATGCTTTTCACATGCTGCCCTAGGAATTTTTCGACAGGCTTCATCAGCCAACGTGTGTTGAAGGCGATGCCTTCCAAGAAGGCGCGGATGATGTCTTCACGTGTGTTGTGCAGGGATAAGTTATACAACCCAGCGCGGACGGTCTTGTCATCCACTGGCGCGCGTTCCCCCCAGATCCACGGCGTATACGTCACGCCATTTGCCCCGGCTGGGACGCGTTCCGCGATCTGGTCGAGTACCTTGAAAATATCCGGGACATCGGCTTCTTGTAGAAGTTCATCTTTGTGATATAGGATGTTGTCACGCAGGTAGGTTAAGTTGCCGCCAGCTGTGGCTTGCAACGCAGTTAGCAGATAACGTCCCGGCACGGCGCAAGGGACAGAAGCCAGCGAAGCCAGCACATCCGTTTTCTTGAAGGGCACATGCGCCGCCATCCAGGAAGATGTGCCAATGTATAAATGCATGGCAAAATCGTCCACCGCGCCGGCGCCGATGGAGGCTGCCGTGTTATCAATCGAACCGGCCACCACACGGACGTTTTTCGACAAACCCAACGCATCGGCCACATCCGCTTTGAGCGTGCCGATCACTTCGGAACATTTCACAACCTCCGGCAGTTTGGAAGCGTCGAGTCCCAATGTGGCAATCAATCCGTTGTGATAATGAATCGCATCCGGGTTGCGATTATCCGTTACCCACGAAGTCAAGATCGAGTCAAACGTGGCGACGAAGCGCCCCGTGAGGCGCAGGTTGAGATAATCCAACACGTTCAAAAATTTATAAGTCTTTGCGTAAAGTTCAGGCTGGGTATCGCGGATAAAAAGCATATGACCGGCAGGGTCTTTGCCAGTCATAGACGGCATTCCCCCGGTCAGATGCACGAAGCGCAGCACTTTATCAACAGATGCGCCATCAATGTTAAGAAATCCGCCAAGCTGTTTCTTGAGATGCGGCGCGCCGCGCATGTCCATCCATAGGATGCAATTACCGAGCGCCTTGCCATCTTTATCGACGGGAACAGTCCCTTCGCCTTGTGTCGAACAACAGATCGCTTCAACGCTTCGACCTACATCTGGTTCGCGTTTCAGAAGCCTGCCTGCTGCTGACAGAAACGCCGTCCACCATTCGTCGGGCGATTGTTCCGCGCCGCCATCAGGTGTGATCAACAACTGAACCGGTTCCGCTTCCCATCCCACAACCTTTCCGCTGACGGTGATCAATGCCACTTTCATGCCGGAGGTGCCAAAGTCAACTGCGAGGATGAGAGGTTCTGTCATTAGGGAGTCTCGTTTCGTTTAGATGTGTTGCGGGTCTTTCATCTGAGTGACCAACCCT
>JAHDWC010000258.1 GCA_023382575.1 Anaerolineales bacterium | reverse complement strand
CCTTGTGTACCAACACATCCAGCGGCTCGTTATTGACCATCTTGAGCAACATCTGAGTAGCGACATAGCCCATCTCAGACAGGTACTGATCCACGGTCGTCAGACCGAGATATTTCGCCTCAGAGATGTTGTCAAACCCAACCACCGATAAATCGTCAGGGACGCGCAACCCCAATTCCTCCGCCGCATGGAACACACCAAAAGCAGATTGATCGTTCGCCGCAAAGATGGCGGTGGGAGGATTTTCTAATTTCAATAACTCTAAAGCACATAAATGACCGGTCTTAGTCGTAAAGTCGCCCCCAATGATTAACTTCTCATCGAGCTCAATTCCCGCCTGTAACAACGCATCTTTATAACCGCTTAAGCGTCGCTGAGCACTGCCAATTTCTGGTCGTCCACAGATAAAACCGATGCGTTTATGTCCCAGGCTCAACAGATATTCCATGACTTCGATGGTGCCCTGATAGTTCGTCCCCTGAACAGATGGGTAATTGGGGTTGATCACATGCGGGTCCACAGCGATGATCGGCGCGTCAGTAATAAACTCTGCCGCCGCAGATGCGACGATGATGACGCCGTCTGTAATGGAATTATTCAAAAGAGAAACATAATGCTGTTCGTGCAGGGGCGTACCTGACTTCTGAATGTCCCCCGTTGTATAGACCAATAAATCAAATGTTGACTCGGCAATCGCGCGGTTGATGCCCTTCATCACTTCGATGGAGTAGGGGAACCCAATATCTGGAACCACCAAACCGATCAAATTCTTGCGACGGCTGCGCATGCTCCGCGCTGCCAAATTTGACGTATAGCCCATCTTGTCGATCACAGCGAGGATGCGGGTCTGGGTATCTCCTGCTACGTCCACTTTGCCGTTAAGCACACGCGAGACCGTAGAGACAGAAACCCCTGCCTTTTTAGCAACATCCTGGATGGTGACCGTACGTTTTTTGGTTGACATATCCGAGTTTTCTGCTTCGTATAGATAACGTTGCCGGCAATGTTACCGGTATCGTTTCCGGTAGAAGTATTATTGCATAACTCGGAGCAAATGTCAACTGATTTTAAGAACCAAATTTTCTGCAAAATCAAGACCCATTTGGGGTATCTTAATGGAGGATTTTGGGCGGATTTGGGACTATATTTTTTCGCCTTTTTCGTCATCCAATAGCTTCAAGAACGCTTCCACAACTTCAGGGTCAAAGTGTTTGCCGGATTGCTCCTGGATGAAACCCTTTGTTCTTTCGGATGACCAACCCTCACGGTAGGGGCGATCCGAGCGCAGCGCATCCCACACATCGATCACAGCAAAGATGCGCGCCGCCAATGGAATCTCATTGCCTTTGAGTCCGCGCGGGTAGCCGCTACCATCCCATTTTTCATGATGACAGTATGGAATGTCTAATGCGGGACGTAGGTATTTGATAGGCAACAGCATTTCATAAGCATAGGTGGGATGCTGACGCATGATGTTCCATTCTTCGTCGGTGAGCTTATCGGGCTTGAGCAGGATGTGATCGGGGACACCGAGTTTGCCGATGTCATGTAAGAGTGCGCCGCGTCGTATCTGGACCTGTTCCTGTTCGCTGATGCCGAGGCGTCTCGCCAGTTTGAGTGTGAGGTCTGTGACCCGGCGAGTGTGTCCTTCAGTTTCCTTGTCGCGCAAATCCATCGCAAGTGACCAACCTTCGATGGTGGCATCATATGCGATGATCAATTCTTGATTCGATTGCTGGATGTCTTCAAAAAGTTGTGAGTTCTCAATGGCGATGGCAGCCTGCCCGGCAAGCACATTGAGATAGTCGAGCCACTCGGGGTCAGGGTCGAGGCGGGAGCGATGGAAGATTTCAAGCACACCCTTGATCTGTCCTCTGATAATGAGGGGAATCCCAAAGTAGCTGATGAAGCCTTCGTCGATATAAAGTGCCGCGCGGACGAATTCATCGGCAACGGCTGAAATGTCAGGCTCATGGATGCTCTTTCGTTCTATGATGGCGCGCCCGGCCAACCCGGCTTCCATACTCATGCTGCTCTTGCCCCAATTCTTCGAGTTGAAGCCCTTTCCAAGCGCGTATTCAAGCGTGCGGGTGGTGGGTTTCAACAGCAGAATGTCGGCTGCGTCCACGTCCAATTGGATGAGCACTTCTCGCAGGAAGACTCCCAGGGTGAGATTCATATCGCCGCTGGCGTTGATGGCATTGTCGATCTCGTTCAACGCGCGTAGACGTTGAAGCTGTAAATGGATCTTGACTTCTGATTGTTTGCGGCTGGTGATGTCCTGTTTGACGCCGATGAAATGGGTGATATTGTTATTCGAGTCAAATAATGGTGTGACAGTCTGTTCTTCGTTATACAGCGTGCCATCCTTGCGTTTGTTGACCAATTCTCCGCGCCAGACCTTGCCGTTGAGGATGGTATCCCAAAGGTTTTTATAGAAGGGGACCTCCTGCACGCCAGAATACAGGATGCTCGGCTTCTTTCCAACAGCTTCCTCTGCAGAATAGCCAGTGAGACGGGTGTACGCCGGATTGACCCATTCGATGACCCCATGAACATCAGTGATGACAATGGCATTGGCGGTCTCTTCCAACGCGGCGCTTTGTAACCGCATGGCTGCCTCAAGTTTCTTGTTTTCAGTAATATCTGAGATGATGCCCTGCAGGCTGATGGGGCGACCGTCCTTGTCTCTTTGCGTGGCTGTGGAATCTTGCACCCAGATCGTGCGTCCATCACGGGTGACCATGCGGTAATCTTGTGAAACGATGGTGCCCGTTTCGATGCTCTTGTAGTAAAACTCCAATGCGCGCTCAAGATCTTCTGGGTGGATGGCTTTCTTCCAGATGTCGAAGCCACCAGCCAGCCATTCGGCAGGTTCGTAGCCGAGCATTTCCCGAATACGTGGACTGATAAATTGCGTGCTGGGTGGGCAGACCTGTACATTATCGAGGTAGACAATGGCAGGCAGTTGATCGATTAAAGAGCGGTAACGAGCTTCACTTTCAGTCAGCGCTTTTTCGGTTTGTTTATGTTCTGTCAATTCTTTTTGCAGGCTTTGGAACAGAGCTGCATTTTCCAATGCGACGGTAGCTTGCATGGCCAATGTTGCGAGCAAACGTTCGTCTTCGGCAGTGAAAGCGTTTTCCATTTCACTTTCCGCGCTGATGCAGCCGATGGTTCTGCCGCGCATCTTGATCGGGATGTACAGCCCTGATTTCATACCCGCATATGTTGCCACATAGCGTGGGTCATTGACCAGGTCATTACTACGGACGGTTTCACCATGTTCGATGACCCAGCCAGCGAGTCCCTGCCCGACATGGGTGATGACGGATTTCAGCTGTGACTTGTCGATGTCACTGTCAGCTTCGCTAAAAGCCAAAAGTTCCACTTCCTGACTCTCGCCGCGTCGGACGCGGACGGCAGCGTGGTGCCAATCCAGACGGCCTCCCAACACTTCGATGATCTTCTCGCCGATGTCAACTGGGTCGAGGGTCTGGCTGAAGGCAATGCCGCTTTGATATAACGCTTCCAATTCCACGACGCGACGCTTCACCTGTTCTTCGGCAAGTTTGCGTTCGGTGATGTCTTGAATCTGACTGATGAAGTACAGCGGTTTACCGCGGCTATCTCGCACCAGGGAGACGCTTAACAACGTCCAGACGGTATGCCCCTGTTTGTGGAAATAGCGTTTTTCCATCTGATAGGTTTGACGCTCTCCCGAAAGCACCTGCCGGATGAAGGCAAGATCCGCTTCGAGGTCGTCGGGATGCGTGATGTCGTTGAATGTCTTGGAGAGTAGTTCGGTCGATGAGAATCCGAATAGGTCACAAACGGCGCGATTGACTCTGAGCCAATGGCCATTTAGTGCAACCAGCGCCATTCCGATTGCGGCATGTTCGAAGGCACTGAAGAAACGCTCTTCGCTTTCGCGCAATGCTTCTTCAGCGCGTTTGCGCTCGGTGATGTCGATGCCCGTGCCGATGAGACATGGTTTGCCATCCACATTGATGATGCGCCCCGTGAAGAAGTAGGGGAGGCGTCTGCCATCTTTGGTGAGAAAATCCGCTTCCACCCATGAATTTCCATTGTTGAAGGCTTCATGAATGCGCTGATCGACGAGATCTTTTTCTTCTGTTCTGAAAAAATCCAGCGGATTCATGCGGGCGATCTCTTCTCCCGAATACCTGGTGACCGTCTCAAAGTTTTTGTTCCATCGCAGAAACTTTCGATCTTCGCCGTACATGTAAAACACGCCGGGCAGACTGTCTAACAGAGTGTTGGAAAAATTGCGTTCGCTTCGGATCAGGTCTTCTGTCTGTTTGCGTGTGGTGATGTCTCG
>JAHDWC010000257.1 GCA_023382575.1 Anaerolineales bacterium | reverse complement strand
GGTTACGACACCACCCAGCGTGAAGCGCCTGAAATCTTACGTCCCTTGGTGAGTCGTCTGCGTCATAAGCTGGAGAATTTTCCATCCCTATCCGAACGTGTTGTGAGCGTGCGCGGGACTGGGTATCTTTACGAAGGCAATAAGTAAAACAAAAAGACTGCTGAACAGGCAGTCTTTTTTATTCATAAGGACCAAACGTATCCTTGGGTAAAGCTGGCGGGCGGATCCATGAAAGCCAGCCGGTCTTTCCGCTTTGAGGCGGACGGGCAGGCTTCTCATACATGACCAGTATCAAGCTGATTCCAAGCCCGATCGCGCCGAGCCATTGGGTGAGGGAGAGGTGTTCGCCCAGCAAGAGATTGCTCAGGAAGATGGCAATGAGAAGTTCGGCAAGTCCCAATAAAGCAGTTTGCATGCCGCCGATCTTTTTTACGCCGAGGAAGAGTGCGATCCGCGAGAAAAGCGTGACGAAGGTCAATGCCAGAACAGGTAGCCAGGGAGTGTTATCGACTGGCCAGACCCTATCGAACAGTAAATAAGCCGGGACGACAACCATGCTCATTGAAAGCAATGTGTAAAGCGCAACTGTTGGAGCGGGCACTTCGTACAGCACCCGCTGATTGATTGGTAGATGCATGGCATATAAAATTGCTGCGCCAATCATCATCAACACGCCTGTTAAGTCTATGGAGCGGCCAGGCGCACCTGTCAGCAACAGGACTGCTATGGTGGCAAGAGTGATGCGAAAGAAGGTCAACCGACTGGGTGGCTGATGGTCGAGTACCAGCCAGAGCGCGACAAAAAATGGATATAACGAATAAAGCAGTTGACCCAGGCTGGCATCCAACCGGCTCAGCGCCAGATAATAAAGCAATGATCCCAACCCATTGATCGTCCCTGCCAGAATGCAGCCAACCAACCCGATTGGAAAAATGTATAAGTATTTGCGATAAAAAAGAAGGATGACCACGAGCATGATTCCCGCCGCAAAGCCCGTGCGTAAAGCGACCACTGCAAATGGAGTGAACCCCTGAATGATGGCAAGTTTCCCAAAAACGGGCGCCATCCCCAGAAAGATTGCGGAGCTGAATGCCGATAGAATACCGGCAGTTTGTTTCTTTGACAAATTAATCAGCCTTTGGTTGCACCCTGCAAGGAAGTCCCGCAGATTTCATAAGGAAACCTGCGGGCATGGGATAGGCAAAGTTTATTTGATTAACGATTTCACTTCCTCTAAGAATTCGTCGTTGAGGAAATCGCCTTTTTGTAGCAGTGCCTGAATATGTCCTCCTAATCGATTCTTTTCGTCGGGAGTTAATTCCTTGGCGGTGGCAACGATCACAGGGATGATGGCCGTCTCCGGGTTGGCGCGAAGCGCTTCGATGACCGTGAAACCATCCATCTCAGGCATCATCAGGTCGAGGACGATCAAGTCAGGCAATTCGCGTTTGATGAGTTCGAGACCTTCGCGCCCATTTTCGGCTTCCATGATGGTGAAGTTGCCCTGTGATTGAAGAATGCGGCGGATGAGGCGGCGCGCTTCGGTTGTGTCTTCGACGATGACAATCTTCGGGAAGCGTTCTGGCGCGACCTGCGTGAGCGCGGACAATAGACCTTCCTGCGGCGTCTCGACGCTCGATGGAAATTTGATGTCACGCGACCAATTATCGCCCAATACCCCTGGCTCAGCCGGCATGGTGTGACCTGTGCAATTGACCACGACCGTATCACTGGGTTTGATGACGCCCGCGCGGATCAATTTGAACAAACCTGCAAATGCCACTGCCGCCGCAGGCTCTGCGGAAATGCCTTCCATTTTTGCCAACACATGCATGGCGCGGAACGCATCTTCATCGCTGACACTTTCGAAGGCGCCATTCGTGTTGTTGACATATTGTCTGAGGAATTCATACGCTCGTCCCGGATCACCCGTAGCGAGGGTTTCAATACGGGTCTTGGGGGAATGGATGGGTTCGGCTTTTTCAAGTCCCTTTTTCCAACTGGTGACCATCGGCGAACAACCGTCGGTTTGGATGGGGGCGAACGAAGGGATGCGATCCACCCAACCCATTTGTTGCATCTCGCGGAAACCTTTATACACGCCGAGTGGTCCCATCCCGCCGCTGATCGCCTGCACGTACCAATCTGGCGTGCGCCACGGGGTATTCTCGCCGGGTCCTTGAATGCTGGTCAGTTGTTCTGAAATTTCAAAGGCAATGGTTTTCATCGCCTCAATGGATGTGATAGTCCGCGCACCCATATCGAGATACAAGCGGCGTTGACGGGCAAACTCCGCTGCGACTTGTTTACATTGATCATAAGAACCGGTGATCTTGATGACCTGACTGCCATATAGGGCGATCTCTCGCATCTTGACCGACGGAACAAGGCTGGTGACAAAAGCCCAAAGCTTCATCCCCGCCCGGGAGGCGTACGCGGAATACGAAATGGCTACGTTCCCAGTCGAAGCGGCGACCAACTCTGTGATGCCAGCTTCCTTCAACGCCGCAATGGTGACGGCCGCCTGTCTGTCTTTGAACGAAGACGTAGGTCCCTGTCGTTCATCCTTGATGTAAATGTTGGGGCAACCCAGCATCATCCCTAAATTGACAGCCCGGATGAGCGGTGTGTGACCCTCTCCCAACGAAAGGCTGATGTTCGGATTCCGAACGGGTAGCAATTCCTTGTATCGCCATAGATCATGGCTTCGCCCTGCCAGTTTGGGAAGCAGAGTCTTTCCGATTAACTCGTAGTCGTATTCCGCTTCACGCCATTGACTGTTGCACTTTGGACAGTTGGTGGAAGTTGGGTAGTAGGGTGCATTGTGTCCGCAATCAAGACACTTAATGATAAATGACACTTAAATTAATCTCCTGTGCTTTTCTTTGCTTGAATCCGGTCGAGGGAGCGTTGAATGGTCGTCAGCAGTTCCTTCTCGTTGAAGGTGCCCTTTGTCAACAAGCGTTGACCGAATTCCTCCAATTGCTTCTTTTGTTCAGAGGAAACGTCCATGCCGCTGATGACGATGACTGGAATTTCACGCAGCCTTCGATCTGATTGTAGTTTTTCCAAAAGTTGGAAACCGTTCATATCTGGCATGAACAGGTCAAGGATGATGGCGTGAGGCGGATTTCCGGACGAGATCAAATTCCAGCCGTTGCGTCCACCTTCCGCAAGCACAGCTTTATATCGGCCGTCATCGTTCAGCATCTTTCCGATCAAACGCAGGTCATCGCGGCTATCGTCAATGACCAATACCTCGCGGATGGAACCGTCAGAGTTCAAGCGGTCCAGCGAATTGACAAGGTCTTCTTCTAGGATTGGCTTGACAAGATAATCTGTTGCGCCGAGGCTGAAACCTTTCTCAAGGTCCTCGATGATACTGCATACGATGACCGGCGTGTTACGCGTTTCAGGGTCGCTTTTTAGCGCTTCCAAAACAGTCCAGCCATCGATGCCAGGCATCATAATGTCCAGTGTGATGGCAAACGGCTTCACTTGTTTGATCTTTTCCACAGCGCGCGCCGGGTCGGTCAATGGTATCACATGGTAGCCCTGTGGCTGTAAGTACCGTTCGTACAGACCGATAACCTGTGAGTCATCATCGATGGCGAGAATGATGCGATTGCCATCCGGGTACGCTTCACTTTCCTTGCGGAAAAGCGGCAGGGTGAAGTAGAACGTACTGCCTTTGTTCATTTCCGATTCAACCCAGATACGTCCGCCATGCATTTGAATCAACTGCTGACAGATGGACAAACCCAGACCCGTGCCGCCTGTCTTGCGGGTGGGGGAGGCGTCCACTTGCGAAAACGGCAGGAAGAGTTTTTCCTGATCCTCTTTGGAAATACCCGCTCCCGTATCGGTAACGCTGATGAGAATTTCGCCGTGCCCAATTGCACCCAAATTCGGGCCAACCCGCACAGTGATCTCGCCTTCTTCGGTGAATTTGGCGGCGTTGGATAGCAGATTGATCATTACCTGACGAACGCGGATCGCATCCGCCCGAACTGTGGGTAGATTCGGCTCGATGACCTTCTTCATCTGAATGGGTTTGTCTTTGATCAAACCCGTCATCGTGGACATGACGCTGTTCGTCAAATCCATGATGTTAACTTCGTCGAATGCAAGCTCCATCTTGCCGGCTTCGATCTTGGCAAGGTCGAGGATGTCGTTGATAAGACCAAGCAAATGCTGACCAGAGTTATAGATAGCGGTCAGATCTTGCTGCATTAGTTCTGTGACAGGGCCGTCGATGCCTTTCAGGATGACGCGTGAAAAGCCGATGATCGAGTTTAGCGGTGTGCGCAACTCATGGCTCATGTTGGCGAGGAATTGACTTTTCAAACGATCCACTTCACGCATTTCCAACACG
>JAHDWC010000256.1 GCA_023382575.1 Anaerolineales bacterium | reverse complement strand
ACGCTGATGAAGCTCGGCGCAGAAACTCCGGCCAACCTGATCTATCGAATGTACAAACCACTCTGTCATCAATTCGGGTTTCGCTCCTTCTTCCTCTATGGCGAGCAACCCTTTTATCCGCTGGCAGAGGCGGGCATGACCGGCTATAAAACTTTCGAAGAAGTTTCCGGCATTCCCAATCTCGATGATCCCTACAGCTTCACGCGTTTTGAGGCACGTAACTATATCGGGGATGAAACGGTCGGATTCAAAGTGGCCTTATGCGAACGTGACGTTGCCATCTATCTAGCCATTATGGGGTTTGGCGTTGTCTATGGTCTGACCGGTCGTCGCCTCAAATCTCTCCATTGGATGTTGTGGCTGCTCATCGGTATCGGACCCATCGGCTTGGATGGCTTCTCGCAACTCTTCAGCCAATTCAACTGGGAGTGGCTCAACGCCCTCGTGCCATATCGCGAAAGCACACCCTTCCTGCGTGTACTCACTGGCGCGCTTTTCGGTCTGGCAACTGCGTGGTTTGCCTATCCCAACATCGAAGATTCCATGAGCGAGACGCGCCAATACTACATGAAGAAATTCGCGGTCAGTCAGGCAACGGAATAATGCTGCTTCACGAACGGAATGAACTGCGTTATTACCAGTTCGATATTTTTTCAAAGGATGTCATCAACGCAGTGTTCACCCGTCAGGGCGGCGTTAGCCCGGAGCCCTGGCATTCACTGAATCTCAGCATCTCAGTGGGGGATGAGCCCGAACGCGTCGCCGCGAATCGGGTTCGCGCATTTGAAGCGTTGGGACGCGACCCCGCTTCCATCCACGACGTGTGGCTGGTCCACGGCACAGACATCATCTACGCCGACAATCCGCGCCCGTTGAGTGAGCCTCCTCACAAAGCGGATATCCTCTTCACCGACAATCCCAACGTCTCGCTCTTCATGCGCTTCGCAGACTGTGTACCATTGCTCTTCCACGACCCGAAGAAAGGCGTCGTCGGGATTGCTCATGCTGGATGGATGGGAACCGTAAAAGGCGTGGCAGAGGCGTCGATCAAAGGTATGCAGGCACGCTATGGCTCCGATCCCGCCGATGTGGTTGTGGGTATTGGACCATCCATTAGCGTGGATCAGTATGAAGTCGGCGAGGAAGTGGCGGCGCGATTCCGCGAAAAATATGGCGCGGATTCGGATCGCATCCTTCAGATGCGGAATGGTAAGATTCATTTGGATCTGTGGACGGCAAATGTGATCCAATTGCAGAACATGGGCGTGGAGCAGATTCAAGTTTCGGGGCTGTGTACGGCTAGTCATTTGGACGATTGGTTTTCGCATCGCGCCGAAAAAGGCAAGACCGGGCGCTTTGGTGCCTTGCTTGCGCTGACGTAAAAGGATATTCGATGCACTCTCGGATGAAGGTCGTTTTTGCCAGCCTGGCGTTGCTCGCTTCCACGCTGGCTTGTGTTGCGGTCATGGGCGGCGGGGATGAAGCTACAACGTCTCCGGGAGTCCTTGTTTTTGATGTGGCAACGCCCACGCCGACACCATTGCCGCCCGCGTCCTGTCCGCTCATTACGGATAAAATTCTCGATCTGGCATTTTTAGAAAGTGATGCAACCGGTGAGTTGATCCTTGATGACGATGTGTATCTCATCACGTATCAGATCGCTGGCGAAGAGTTGACCGACCCGCAGTACGAAGATTTTTCCGATCAGTTCCAACCCTTCCGCGATGATATGGGGACACACATGCGGGTGTGGAATTACTTCCGCGCATTGATCCCTGCCGACCAACGCACCATGCTGGCAGAATACGTCATCAGCACCGACGGGACCGATGGTCTGCTGGCAGCCGTCGGGCAGACGGAGTCTGACCCGGAGAAGTGGCTTCTGCAAGTGGACATTGCCGACACGGACGAAAACTACGAACTGACATACACGCTCATCCATGAATTTGGACACCTGCTCACGCTCGGACCGGGACAAGTCCCACCCAGTTTGGCAATGTTCAATGATCCATACAATGAAGACATCTACTATGAAGAAGCTTCCGCCTGCCCGAATTACTTTCCCGGCGAAGGCTGCGCCAACGCGGACTCTTACATCGATGATTTTTATTATCGCTTTTGGACGGAGATCTTCGACGAGTGGAACGAGATCAACTTTGAAGAGGATGACGATGCGTATTACGAAAAATTGGATGAGTTTTATCTCAAGTACGAAGACCAATTCGTCACGAGTTATGCTGTTACCAATCCCGAAGAAGATATTGCCGAATCGTTCAGCTTCTTCATCTTGAGTCCCAAACCCAGCGGCGCAGACATTTGGGAAGAGAAGCTTCTCTTCTTCTATGAATATCCCGAACTGGTTGCCTTGCGCGAAACCATTCTTAATAACATTTGCACGGTTTTTCCCGTACAATAAATCACATGAAAAAGATCCCGATCGCTGAATCCTATTGGGTGGAAGATGGGCACTTCCTGGCTGGGGAATATCCCGCCAGCTATGACGCTGAATCCACGCGTAAACGTCTCGAAAGTTTTCTTGAGTCTGGCATTCGGACTTTTATCAATCTGACTCAACCGCACGAATTGCCGCCATATGAAGGCGTTCTAAAAGACCTCGCGTACATCTACGACGTTGAGCTTTTCCACAAACGCTTCTCGATCCGCGATCATGGCATTCCCTCATCGCAGACCATGACCGAGATTCTCGACGCCATCGACGACGCCATTCAAAATGACAAACCAGTGTACGTCCATTGTTGGGGTGGGGTGGGGCGCACAGGCATAGTCGTAGGCTGTTACCTCATCCGCAAAGGATTGCAGCCAGAAGATGCTTTGCTGCGCGTAGCCAGCCTGTACCAAACCCGTGTCAAAACCCAAGCCTATTTTCTGCCAACTTCGCCCGAGACCCCTGAGCAATTTGATTTCGTCCGAAATTGGTGGGAAGAGCCGCCCTCTGACCGCCGCCCGCGTTACTGTGAAGGATGATCGGTCACACGCGTTACCTTCAGCAAGCTGCCTGGACCCGCGACCTGCAAAATTATCTTTTTGAAAAAGCGGGATTAAAAGACGCGCGCCACGTGCTTGAAGTAGGATGCGGAACTGGCGCCGTTCTGCGCGAACTAATTACTCCCGCCGCGCTTCATGGTCTGGACATTGAGTCTGAGTCGCTTACCCAATGTCGAATCCACGCTGCAAGCGCTTCGCTGACGCGGGGTGACGCGCATTTTCTTCCTTACCCTGATCAATGCTTTGACATCGTTTTTTGTCATTTTTTGCTGCTGTGGGTTAAGAATCCGTTGCAGGTGGTGTGCGAAATGGCGCGAGTTGGGCGGGTTGTGATAGCATTTGCCGAACCAGATTACAGTCAACGGGTGGATGAACCGCCTGAGTTAAGTCTGTTGGGGGAGTGGCAGACGCAGGCGTTGACTCGTCAGGGCGCGAATCCGTTTTTTGGGGCGCGGCTCGCCGAGACGTTCCATCAGGCGGGGATTAAGCTCGAGGAAACCGGACCCATTCAAATGTCTGAAGCGATGCGCTCGGATGAAGAATGGGAAGGTGAGTGGGCGGTCATCCGATCAGATCTGGCGGGGTTTGTCGCGGACGTTGATATCGAAAGAATGAAAGTATTGGATGCGCAGTTCCGTCAACGCGGGGAGCGCCGGTTGTATGTGCCAACTTTCTTCGCGTGGGGTAAGACGGGCGGGTAATGGGGCATTCAAAAAATGGAAGTATAATTTTGCCGTATGGAGGCACGTTTGGAATCTTTGAATCAAGAAACGCAGGCGGAAGAAGTCAAGCCTGTTGAAGAAAAAACAAATTGGGTGCGCTTTTTCCTTGATGTGGTTGAGACGGTCGTTTTGGCGGTTGTTCTTTTTGTCGGCATCAATGCAGTCTCTGCGCGTGTGCGTGTAGACGGTTTCAGTATGCGTCCCACGCTCGAAGACGGCGAGTTTTTGCTGGTTAACAAGTTGAGCTATTTTTTCGGCGATGTAAAACGCGGCGATATCATTGTGTTCCATTTTCCGCTGAACCCGGAAGAGGAATTGATCAAACGGGTGATCGGTTTACCCGGCGACCATATTGTGGTACAAAATAATCAGGTCTTTGTGAATGAGCAGTTGTTGAATGAGCCGTACATTGCACAGGCGCCCTTGTATCAAGGTGACTGGGTGGTGGCGGAAGATCACCTGTTCGTCTTGGGTGATAACCGCAACAATTCGAACGATTCAAAGGATTGGGGCATGCTGCCCGAGGAGAACGTGGTCGGCAAGGCGGTACTGATCTATTGGCCACCGCCCATGTGGAGTCTGCTCGAACATACGGAAGCGCTTGCCTCGCATTAGGAATTTATATGAGCAATATGGAACACTTAAACCCATCCGACATCCCATGCAAT
>JAHDWC010000255.1 GCA_023382575.1 Anaerolineales bacterium | reverse complement strand
ACCTCAGCCCGTTCGCTTTTGCCTCTCGCTGCCTGACAACCTTTGCGTGCACACCACGTCTCGAAATACCGCCACTGTACCCAATGTGGTCTTTGTATCTGATTGTACCTCGGCGGCGTTGATCGACATGGTCTTGCCGCCCAAATTGATTCGGAAAGCAGGTGCGACGGAGGGTTGTCTCAGACTCTCGCCGACGCGGGTTCGTTCATTGTTGGATAGTTCGCTTTTATCCAACATCTCTTCCATTTTGCGGCCGAGGATCTCGTCCTGGGGAATGTTCATCAGTTTGGAGAGCGAGGGGTTGGCAACGATGGCGGTTCTGGAGTTATCGAACACGACCACGCCATCTGCAATACTGTTCAAGATGGCTTCTCTCTGGCTGGCTTGTGCCGCTTCACGGTCGAGTGATGCGGACAATTCCCGGGTGCGGTCTGCAACACGCTGGTCAAGTTCTGCGTTGATGATACGCAGGTCTTTTAGCGCCTGTTCAAGATTGCGGGACGAAAGCCATGAGATAAAGGCTAACATGAAAAAGCCCACAATGGCTGTGATGTTGGGAGGTTCTGTGGTCTGTGATGCGAGGGCGAATACAATGACTGTATTGACGACTGCAAAGAAGAAACTGCTGGCCGGTGCAAAGATCAAACTGGAAATTGCGATTGGAATGGTAAAGATGAAGAGAGAGCGTCCGTTTGCCAATTCTTCCGGGCTGTCACTAAATGTGGAAACCGTTACCAATAGCACAAGCAGCAGGAAGGATGCTATTCTGCTTGATCGTTTGTTGAGCCGGTAGATTCCAAAACTAGCAAGGATGGCGATGACCGCGCTGAGCACAGCCAGTTGATTATCCTGCTGTTGCCATCTCTCCGGGAATATGCTGAAAAAAATGATTAGGATGACCAGACCTAAGGAGGATAGGGCTAGCAATCCAATCGACAAGATGCGAACGACGTTTCGTCGACGTATCTCGTCTGGATCATCATTGGGAGGGAATAGGTAATTACGGAATTTAGTCCACATGGTTCCTGCATCCTTCTTTACTTGGTAATCAAGGGCATTATCTCTGTTCTTCGGCTAACGCTAAGGCACTGAGAATGCTTGATTTGACCAAAATTTCCGGGCAATACAAGGATTTGTCCATCCACAATGGAGGATAGGGCGGCTCACAATGGGCTAGCAGCCAGCCTCTTGCCCGTTCTATTACTATCGATAGTGACTTGTCGCCACTATGTTTTTGCCAGATTGCCAATGCCTGAATGCAGTAAGCGGTTTCTTCTGCAGTTGGCTTGTTATAATAACCCCACGATCCATCCTCATTTTGAGTGTTGAGCATCCAATTGACAGATTCCTGACAGGGTTTGTCATCGTAATCCTTGGCAAGGATGATAAAGTGGGCGGTTGTGTAGTATGGAGAAACGTTCCATTTGTCGAACCAGTATGCATCCGGCTGGCGCATCGAAAGGATGAATTTAAGCGCTTTTTGAACACTGGGATGATCCTTGTCGAATCCTGCTTGTTTTAATGCGCCCAGCACATGGATATTAACGTCTACAGATGGATTGGCTTCATAATGAAAACACCGGAACCAGTTTTCTTCTTCATACTGTAGAACAGCATTCAATTCGGGCTTTCTTCCAAATTTTGCAAGAAGCTCGTAAGCGACACTGGTATCGTCTGAATCGGTCAGGGAAAAGCTTTCCGAAAATCCCAAACCCTGCCCGGGAATCCAATGCCGTTCCAGATAATCTAAGTGAGTATTACACAAATCCAATATCTGCTGATCTCTCTGATATAGATTTGTTATGGAAAGATTCCACAGTACCCAGATGCGCTCGAAAATCTCGATGGGTGAAAGGGTGGGGGCGCCGCCATTGCGGGCTTGTGCAAGCTCGGAGAGATAGTTTAAAGCGTTAGGTTCCCCTGGTTTGACGTACAGTGCAAAGTGAGCCGTTGCCGACGGGCTGTTTCCTACGGAACCGTTTTTTTCCAGCAGGTTTTCTACATCCAACAACTCCAATTTATCTTTGCCGGTCATTTCTGCTGAGTGCGCAATGGTGACATGCCGCGAGATTTTAATCCCTGCAAGCTTTTTCATTTTGATTTCACGCAAGTGGGCTAATTTTCCCAAGATGCGATCTTTCTGCTGTTTGATAATGCCGAGTGTTTCCGCTTCTGCTACCAGCGTGGGAACGATCATCTCGAAGCCGACAGTCGCTCCGCTTAGATCGAGGCGCAGTCCTTTAGTTGCTCCGGCTGTGATTTGTTCCAGTGCTTCCAACCCATGCTGGATTCTTATGTGGTCTTGATGACGACGTCCTCGATAGGTCAATGCGATCATGGCTGACAAGGTGCAAATGACGCGGTCATGATAATAGTAAGGGAAACTCGCGCCCCATGAGCCATCTGCTAGCTGGTTTTCGCAGATCCATTCCAACGCTTGATTGCTCAACTGAGGTTCTGCCTCCTTGAGTCTGGCAATCCAGGCGGTATCATAGGATGTGCTTGAAATATTATTATCGACTCCGAGTCTTTTCAGCAAACTGACAAAAGTCTCCATTGTTATCTCCAGTGTTTAATGTTTTGTTCAACTCGTTTCGGCGTACCAGATTCCATCGATGACTTGTCCGACCCCAAGTGCTGCATTGCGTTTGTCATTGTAAGTTTTACGCATCGCATCAATTGCCTGACGGGGCATTTTGGAGTAATCGGGTTCGGGCAGGGGGCGTAAAAATATATGGTCGTAGAGTATCTTTCTTAATAACGTTTGGGTCATATAAAGAGAGGGGGCAACAGTGAAGTAGAGACTTTCTTCACCCCAATTCAACATTGGATAATCGAAAGCACTGAATTTCTCAAAGCCGATAAATAAGTCTGCTCTCTCAATATACTCACCGTAATAGGTTTCGATTAATTCCTTCCTTGTAGGAGACCTTCGATGGGTCTCATAAAACTGCACAGACAATTGCGCGATGGCTTCGGTTGCATCACTGGCGAAAACGCCGTACAAGAGGCTGTGTTTACGGTTGGTTGAAGTTTGTGCAGTGATTCCGTCAAACTGCTCAATAATGGAGTGATATGGAGTGTTGCTAAACTCTTTGCGGTAATCGCCGTAGAAATGGACACGCACATCATAGTCAGTATAAAAGGATGTGAACTTTGGATGATCTGCTAACAGTCCCATACTTGCGCCGATCTGGGACATGTATTCTGGTCCGCGCCGCAAGATTTCACTGCCAAATACAGGTGCGATGACTGTTTCAAAGCCATGTTCAAAAAGCATTTGAAATAGGCGAATGTATCCTTCTGTCGTCGCCTCGATATAAGCTTGGGCTTGATTCTGCTGGGCAGTGTGGGCATGCTCCAACAAAAACCAGCGCCGCGTTCCATTAAAGGGAAATACACATACTTTTGTGTTGCTGGTTTGGACAATATCCGCAACTTCCTGAGATGAAAGCTCAAGAAATTTTTCTAACTCCATTGGTTTCATCATGAGGCGCTCTGTGTATCAGACATAAAGGAAACTAACGCATCTGCGGTTTGCAAATACTCCATCCAACCGGGGTAAAGGGCAAAATCTTCCTCGCGATACGTCTCGTGCGGATAGAGCGTTTTCACCCGCAGGAAGTTATACAAGGCGCGTTGTTCGGCGGTGGCAACCTGCAAATCTGCAAGATAACTCGGAGCCTCAAAATGTCGCTGTCCCTTTTGAACCAGGGATGCCATCTCACTTACGCGCGGAGATGTCGCGGTGATGGAGCAGTGCCGATCCAGAAAATCGCAAAGACGTTTGGATTCCGCTTCAGGATTCAGGAGGAGTTGGTCATACGAAATGAAGATCTTCCTGGGCGAATCCTGGGTGTATTTCAAAATGTTCAACATGCAATATTGCCAATACGCCAACCCAGCAGACAAAGGCACTTCCTCTGGTGCAAGACCTTCCATTTTTGCGGCGGAGAGAATCGTCTCCACTGGATGCCGCACCGGAATGACGTAGATGGCATCCTTCCAGAAGCGAGACCAAAATGGGAAGGCGAGTGGAATGCGCGGATCTTTCCAAACCCAGGCGTTTTTCCCAAGAGATTGAACTTCTTCGTCCATTTTTGCGAGGATGTGCCGTGCCTGCATGGCAGTTTCACGGTTTTCTGCTTTTTCAAGCAGAAGACTCTCTGGGGTGGGGACGCGGCTGTTGTTGTTCAGCAGTTCGTCATTGAACTTCTGCAAGTCTAGGTGTTCGAGGTATCCATATTCATCTTCAAATAGATCTTCTGATTTGCCGGCGTATGCTCCCCATGTTCGGATAAGGTTGGTCGTCAAGGAAGTCCCGCTTCGATATATTCCACAAACGATGATGCGATACGACATGTTTATCTCCAGAATAAAGGCATAATTCGGTTGAACACTCGTCTAGTAAAAGGTTGGATGAGGGTGAAGGCG
>JAHDWC010000254.1 GCA_023382575.1 Anaerolineales bacterium | reverse complement strand
AGAACAAAAAGAATTGATGACCCTGCTCAAGTGGGCAGATGAAATTTCGGCTCGCAAGGATGTCCGCGAAGCTGTGGCGACCGGTTACCCGACTCGTGGTCTACAGGTCTGGGCGAATGCTGATTACCCGAAGGATGCCCGCCGCGCCCGCTCCTATGGCGCCGTTGGTATCGGTCTGTGCCGCACCGAGCATATGTTCTTCGAACCGGAACGCCTGCCCATCGTGCAGCGCATGATCCTGGCTGGAACCAGCGAAGCCCGCACCGAAGCTCTCAACCTGTTACTCCCGCATCAGCGCAAAGACTTCGACGGTCTGTTCGAAGCGATGGATGGCTACCCGGTCATCATCCGCCTCATCGACCCGCCTCTGCAT
This sequence comes from Anaerolineales bacterium, assembly GCA_023382575.1. Classification (GTDB taxonomy): domain Bacteria; phylum Chloroflexota; class Anaerolineae; order Anaerolineales; family Villigracilaceae; genus Villigracilis. The sequence goes on along the minus strand of JAHDWC010000254.1, from coordinate 4,069 downwards.
GAGTTCATGCCCGATGAAGAAAAACTCATGGAAGAAGTCATCACGATGCGCGTCAAGGGCGAGCATGCCGGACTGGAAGAAAAAGAAAAACTGCTGTCTGCCATCAAGAACCTGCACGAATCCAACCCGATGATGGGCTTGCGCGGTGTGCGCTTGAGCATCTCGATGCCGGAGATCGTGGAAATGCAAGTCCGTGCCATCTTCGAAGCCGCCGCTGACTGCACCCTGCGCGGCATCAAGGTCAAGCCGGAGATCATGATCCCGCTGACCGGAACCGTGAAAGAACTTGAATGGATCCAGCCGCGCCTCGAACGCATCGGCAAAGCTGTGATGGAAGAAAAGAGCGTCAAGTTCGCTTACAAGTTCGGCACCATGATCGAAATTCCGCGTGCCGCTGTTACTGCCGATCACATTGCTACCAAGGCGCAATTCTTCTCCTTCGGTACCAACGACCTCACGCAGATGACCTTCGGCTATTCTCGTGACGACGCCGAACGCAACTTCCTCATCACCTACGTTCAGGAAGGCATTCTTGCGAAGAACCCCTTCCAGACGCTCGACCGCAACGGCGTTGGTAAACTCATGCAGCGCGCCATCCTCGAAGGTCGCGCCACCCGCCCCGAACTCGAAGTGGGCATCTGTGGTGAACACGGCGGTGACCCCGAGTCCATCGAGTGGTGCCATATCATCGGCAACAACTACGTTTCCTGCTCGCCGTTCCGCGTGCCAGTTGCGCGTCTCGCCGCCGCTCACGCCGCGTTGAAGCACCAGCCTGTCAAGAAGACGGCTGCCAAGAAACCCGCCGCGAAGAAGGCTGTCAAGAAGAGCACCAAGAAAGTTGTCAAGAAAGTGGCGAAGAAAGCCAAGAAGTAGACCTAGTCTACGAACCGCAGGAAGACTTGATTTCCCAATAGCCTACCACGACGAGTAAGCCTGAAGACCTCCGAGCCATCGGAGGTCTTTTTTTCGATGAGACCTGCGCGGATGAGATCTTCCATTTCCTTTTGAAAGACATCCAAAAGCCCGCTTCCAAACCGGGACCTAAAATCTGAGTCAGCGACGCCAGCTTGTACCAGCCGTAAGTTGTTGATCATGTAATCGGAGATATCGTCGCGTTGAGTTTGTCTGTGTTGGTTGACAGTTGCAGGAGTTAACGGAAAGGTCAGATTTGCATGTTGCGAATCGGTCAGACGGTCAATATAGGTTTTGATGCGTAGCACATTCGAGTAACGATAACCGCCTGCATATCCATGTGCGCCAGCACCGAGCCCGAGATAGGGGAGTGAACGCCAGTATTGGAGGTTATGTTGACAAGCAAATTCGGGGAATGAGTCAAAGGTCACTGTCGACTGTCGATTTTCGACGTTCTTTGCCCAGTTCGAAATCTCGTACTGCGCGTAGTCAGATTGTTGTAAGTAGTCCATTGTCCACTCGTACATGTCGGCGGCGAGATCGGGGTCTGGGAGTGGAAGTATGCCTTTGCTCGCCCAACGCCCAAATGGTGTGCCATATTCGAGGGTGAGCGCATAAGCGGAGATGTGTTCGGGCTCAAGTTCGAGCACGCGTTTGACAGTGGTTTGCCATGACGCAAGGGTTTGTTCGGGAAGAGCGTAAATGAGATCGAGATTTAAGTTGTTGAACCCGGCTTTTCTGGCAGTTGAGACGGCCTCAATGACGGTGAAAAAATCATGCGAGCGTTCGAGCATGCGCAATTCTTCGGTGATGGACGATTGCACACCGAAGCTGATACGGTTGATGCTTGCTTTGCGAATAGCGTCCAGTTTGGCGGGCGAGATCGTGCCAGGGTTGGCTTCGATGGTCACCTCCGCGTTAGCGGATATGCTGAAGGCGGAGAATAAAGCCGACATGATGGAATCAAATTGAGGTCCAGAAAGAAGCGAGGGAGTCCCGCCGCCGAAGAAGATAGTCGGGACGTTGAAATCCGGTTTTTGATTCCCAATAAATTCGATCTCTTTGATAAGCGCTTCAACGTATGCGGGAATCGTCGCCTCCTGCCCAGCGTAGGTGTTGAAGTCGCAATAGGCGCAGCGATGTTTGCAAAAAGGGATGTGGAGATAAATGGAAGTGTCAGTTGACATGTATGAGATTTTTTCTTGGCAATCCGATCAGCAGTGCGATGGGACCGAGCAGGAGAATCCACATGGCGGTTTGAAGACCAAATTGATCGGCGAGGATGCCGATGATAAGCGGCAAGGATTTTGCCAATGGAGTTGTAACTGCGCCGATAGCCATCAGGCTTGCGCTTTGACCGGGCAGGCTTGAGTATAACCGCCCCTGTAAGATGGGATACCAACCCGTGTTGAAAAGGTTGACGAGAATGACAAGCAATATCTTTGGAATGAAACCGGGTACGAGCATGAATGCGATGAATGCAATCGCATTGAGGATGGCGGTGCGGCGTAAAAATTGAACCGTGTCTTTTTGCTTGTCTACATAGGGAATGAAAAGAAAATCGGTGATGAGACCCATCACCAGCCAAATCATGACAGCGATGCCCGCCTGCGTTTCAGTGACGTGCGCAACATCCACAAAGTAAAGTGCGAGAAAGCTGAAGAGGACATCGAGCATCAAGTCGGCGAATTCGAGCAGGAGCAGCCAACGCCAGACCTCCTTGCGCTTCAGGGCTTGGAAGGCGGCTTTGAATCCGTCGAAGACTTCAGCAAAGGATGGGAAGGGCGTGTTCTTTTTGTCAGCGGGGAGAAAGCGAAAGGCGACGATTAAACTCAAGGCAGAGAGGGAAGCGAGCAGGGCGTAGGTTCCGCGCCAGCCCAAGCCGAGGTAAACGAATAATCCCAGCAGCAGCGGACCCATCACTACGCCGAGTGAGCCGGCGAAAGTCCAACGCGCCATGTTCTGCTCGTGGCGGGACGCATCCGAATCCATCAGGTTGGCTTGCGAGAGGCTGACGTACGCGCCGGAAGAGGGGAAGAAAAGGATCAAAGAGAAAAGCAGGATGTAAAAAGAATAGCTTGAACTTGTGATGAAAAGGGAGGCGGTGAAGAGAATCCCGCCGCCGAGGATGAGCAAACGCCGCCGCCAGACGTCACCAAGGATGCCGATGAACGGTTCAATGAATGCTGCGATGATGCCAGGCAGACTGAGTAGTAGTCCGATCTGGGTGTAAGTGAGATTGAGGTCGTCGCGGATGAGCGGCCAGGCGGTCTCACTGACGCCGAAGACAAGTTCGTCGATGAATTCGATCAGCAAATAGACATAATTCATGGGCGCAGTCTCAGCCGGGCGACGATGACAGCAGGGATTTCGCTGAATTTTCCGCCCCAGCCAAGCGGAGTGGACTGTGGCACTTCTGGCGGGAAGGCGCGTTCTTCAAAACCGTCGAGAACGAATCCGTTTTGGAAGGCGAGATTTAAATAATATTGCAATGGACGTTCGAAATAGATTTGCGGTTTAGGCTGGTTACGCAGAGCGAGTCCGCGCATGGAGTAGGGAGTCATATAGCGTGATGTCTTTATCGAGTAAACCGTTTTGATCTCGCCATCGTCCATTTCTTCCACGACATGCATCGATGAAGCATTGTTGAAACAGGGATGGGTGATGGAGAAGACAAACGTCCCGCCGGGTTTTAGCAGTTTGGGTAATGTGCGAAACAGCGGTTCGATGTCTGCCATGTCGAAGAGTGCCATGTTGGAGAGAGCGGAGTCGTATTTGGCTTCGCCGAGTGCGAGAAGTTGAGCTTCATCGGTGGCATCAATCACGTGCAGGGAAATTTGCGATTGGTAGTTAGTAAGGCGCTGTTTGGCGTATTCGATCAAATTGGAAGAGAAATCGAAGGCGGTGACCGCGGCTCCCATTTCAGCCAGGCGGCGGGTGGTGAGTCCGTTTCCGCAGGCGATGTCGAGGATGTGCGCATCAGGTTTCGGGTCAAGTAAAGAGGCGAGGGCGGGCCAGCACAGGATGTTGAAAAAGTCATTACCGTCATTGCCCATTTTTGAATCCCAGACCTGAGCATTGGCATTCCAGGCATCTTTCGTGATTTGGTTAAGGGTATCCATGTGCCTGTTTTACCACAGAACGAAAGCCGGTTTTC
>JAHDWC010000253.1 GCA_023382575.1 Anaerolineales bacterium | reverse complement strand
ATTCGAGGGCAGAGGACTCTCCCAGCAGGGCTTGGAAAGGAGCAACCTGTCGTTCGGCTTCCTGTGGCTGAAGCGGGGTTTCCTCCGTAAAGGCAGTAGGGGTAGCTATTGGGAAGAAAGCGCTCCCCTCGGTTTCTGTCGGGGTAGCCGTTGGGATCGAGGGCTCCTCTGTTTCGGGTACAAGCGTGCCAGTGGGCGTTGCCGTTGGAACGGGAAGGGTTCCCTCCTGTGCAGATACGTTTGGCAGGGTAATGCCAAAGCTGATAAACAGGGCAAGAGCCAATAACCCGATTAACCATTTGATGATATTCATATTGGGTTTCATATATTTCCTCCAGTGTAGTTTATGGTGTCGTGCTATGAATATAAAAAATAATATCAAGGCAGTTTCAACTTCAAAATTGGGCAGGGTATACGAATACACGAAGATAGTAAACCACCTTCCCTGTTTGGCGAGATATCGATTATGTAGTTAGACACTATATGCGCTCATATTAAGGTGCTATGGCACAGGTAAATTTAACTTTAAAACAGGGCGAGGGAAATATATATATTCAACTAGTCCAGGGATAGAAATAATCTTATAAGAATATTTCCCTAATGTAAAAACGATGCTACGCTCATCATAATACCAACCATTAAAGGAATTCATGTCATATGCACTCGCACCTAAATATTCAAGTAAGAGCGGAGTATCTGTGCCTGCGTAATATATGCCATCATTACGAGCGATATATTTTCCGGTTGGAGAGGGCATGCCCGCATACTTAAGAGAAAAATCAATGATTTTATAATCCACTTGTAAATTTCTTAATAAATTAATAACAACTTCTGTATCACTTATTTCTGAGCTCATTAAGCTGAAATCGGATAAAGAAATAATAATGCTTTCCCCATTTTTTTGGCGAAAGTTTGGCGCTAATATTATCAAGCGATTACGTGTTGGGTGTATAAAAATCTGCTCAGCTTCTGTTAGGTATTTGATAAAGATGGGGTTAAGTTCACCGTTATCAAGATAACCAGTAACAGCCTCCCAATCAAAATCTATCAATTCATACTTTTGACCGTCTATTAAATCAAGCACATAATGAGGTCTGTAATTAATATTATTGGGGCCTACAGCACTGCCATGAATCCAAACTAGTTCAGAAGTCAAAAAAGTTCCCCCAAAATCAGAGGGCAACAGCCTTTTTTCTCCTGTCCGTAAATCTAATAGATAGACATCACCTGTTTTGTTCTCATACACATACAATAGTTCCCCACCTGGTACGCCACGTACTTCAGGGTCAGTGCAAGCCGAAATTATAATTTCGGTATTCGGCGGAACTTGTTTATCTTGGTTTATGCATTCCTCCCAAAATAAGTGCTCTTCGTATCGTTGTTGTGCATCTTGTGGACATAAAGTAAAAAATATATCTGTTTCCATACCACTCAACTCTCTCACCCCGCAAAACGACCAAACAAATGTCAAGGCTAACAACTTATAGCACGCGAAGATCACTGCGCAAATGAGTAGAAACTTGAATAGGGGGTTCTTAAGGGTATTTTTCATTCTAATCGCCTTGAGGTGGGTCTATGCTGCTTGACTCTATAGTTATTTTTGAGAAATTTCATATTCCGTTACCTCCCTTTCAACTCCATGCTGCCTTTGGCGGTGTGCGAAACAAATTTCCACTCCTTTTTTGTTGCAAATAGTATAACAAAATTCAGTACCGAAATCAAAGACGAATATCACTAATTTTTTCTTGTGCCACATTCTCAAGCGAGAATTGGGAGCAAGGAATCGCCAACTTACAGAACAGACTAGTCTCCCTTAAACGACACAAACGAACCTCCCCTCTCAATATCTCTGTAATATATCAGCTGGCAGTTGAACTGTCAGCTGATTTTCATTTCAAAAAGGAGATTCCATGTTCACTTTGTTCAAACGCTTCATCCGCGAAGAGGATGGTCAGGACTTTGCCGAATACGCATGGCGCGAGGCGGATAGAGATGTTCCGCTGGAAGGAAAAGGGGCAGGCTATGGCGGAGTTCGCCCTGGTCATGCCGATCCTGATTCTGCTACTGTTCGGCATGACCTTTGCCGCGTTCTATGCCTTCCGATCCGCTGCCACGGATTGGGGTGTGTTCATCACCGGTGTTGCCTCCGGCTCGTACAACACACCTGCCACCGAGCACGCTCGTGACAATGTTTTATGGCCTGACCTTGCTGACCGAATCAATGCTGGTCAAACCGGTCCACGTCAGGTACGTTCATTGATCAGCGTGGAGGACTCACGGGATTGGATCTTTGGCATTCGCCTGATCGAAGCACAACGTGCCGAAACCAATTTCCGTCTCTGGCGCTTCTATCCAGGTCCACCTCCTGCCGGGGGCTTTGAATGAAAACGCCTCGTCGAATGGGCGAACGCGGACAAGCCCTGGCAGAGACCGCTTTATTCGCAATGCTGACAGTCATTATGGCATTCGGTTTGCTGGCATGGATTCCGACCCATCGAGCCCGCACCGCAGCGACGGCTGCAGCCTATGCCTGTTCGCAGTTCCTCTCGCAATCGCCCGACCCAGCACGCGCTCGAAGCAATGCCGTGAACGTTGCCTGGCAAACCCTGAATGCCGATTGGTCTGCGACCGCAGGTGTGCAATATCGGGTGCAGGTCTCGCCACCCGGTGGACCGGGAGAGCCAGGTCAGTGTTTGGTCTCGTTTCAAGCGCCGACCTTGTTCGATGGTCTACTGGGCTTGAGCCAAAGCGGATGGAACAGTGAGTGGTTCATCTCGCGCTCGGAGACCTGGAAGGCAAAATGGAGATGAAGATCACACTCAAAGAACGCGGACAATCCGTTGCCTTGTTCGCCATCCTGATGCCGATCATGTCGCTGTTTCTGTTAGGCATCCTCGATTACATGGTGACCAATGCGCGCGTGATGGAGACCGTGGCAGCCGCCGATCTTGCGGCGCATGCCGGCGCGCAGGAAATCACCGTTTTACCGGATGGAACCATCACTGCGACTACCGCTGGAAACGGGATTGCCGCCAATTACTTCAATTCCCAGCGACCGGGATCGGCACAACTGACCTCGGTTTCCTGCGGGCGACATCAAGGTCGTCCTGCCTGTTATCTCACCGCAGACGTTCGATCTGCCGGGTATCTCTTACCCGCCCGCTGGGTGACCGTGCGCGCCATTGGCTATCTGGCGCATGGCGTGACCCGCGAAGATCAATGATTTTTGGAGAAGAATGAAATCCCTTTGGAAAACAATCCTGGATGGATTGACCTATAAAGACCTGGCTGGAAAACGACAACCGCGCATTTACACCGTGGTCACCGGATTGATCCTGCTTTTGCTGCTTATGGCTGGCGGTATGGCAGGACTCAATCGTTATTTGATGATGAGCCGCGTACAAGTGACGCCGGAAACGGTCTCCATTCCAACCGAGACCCAATCCCCAGTGGAGACCAAAATCCCTGCAACAGAAACCACCGCGGCAGAAGCCTCGTCCGGCTGTCCAACCGACTCAAGCCAGTGGTCCTTCACGCCGTCCATGATCAGCGAGACTTATCAGGTCATTCAGCCTGCCTGTGTCTATCAAGGCTTGGAGATAACCATTGCCTGGGCACTGGCAGTGCGTGAAGGCTACAGCCGCGCCGAAGCCACCGAACTACTTGGCTTTAGCGAGATGCCCATGCGTCAGATGGAGACGGTGACCATCCCGAAGAACGCAAGTGAACTCATCGATGTACCGGTCAGTTTCATCCCAACCCACCCTGAATTCAGGGAATGGCGGCTGAATGCCAGTGGCAAAGCGGCAGTAGCATATGGACTGCGCGGCTGTTTTGAGACATCTTCTGTGAAAGGTAACCGCGTCGAGATCTGGGGCGGGGAATATCCCGTGATCTGTCTGGTGGTGGAGGATGCCGAGAATACCCAGATCCTCTATTCCTTGAATGATCACATGTACACAGCGCCTGCCACACCCATGCGTTCCTTTCTGCTCTTTGGGTATCTTGGTGATGGGCAGTGGGTTTGGTTGGGAACACAGACCGAACCAAAATTGGAGATCTCCAACGCAGAGGAAATCGCCAGCGACCGCCTGACCGTGGCAACCTTATATGACTCCCAGCCCTGGGATGCGAAGTGGTTGAACACCACCCATCACCTTGACATGCAGCCACTCCCGGAAAATTGGCAGTCGTTCACGAATGAAAACGAGAAGCAATACATCCTCTCCGTCTTATTGGGAACTGCGCCATGAAGCGTGCAGGTTTGTTTCTCTTGGTACTCGTACTGATCTCCATCCAAGTATCGTCTGTGCTGGCACAATCCGCACCTTCCTGTTCCTTTCAGCCGGACGGCAGTATCGTTTGCACGGTCAGCGGTGGAGGAGGTGGCGGCGAAGAGGAAGGTGAAGAAGAAGAAAGCGGGAGCGAACCACCAAATGAAACTGTCTGTGTGCCAGGTCGGCACA
>JAHDWC010000252.1 GCA_023382575.1 Anaerolineales bacterium | reverse complement strand
ATATGGTAATCTGTTTGAATGGGTCAAATCAGAAACCGCTGATTTTCAAATGCTCAGCATTGACCTGACACGAGAACCACCATTCTCTACTCTTCCCACACTTGCCAGTCAGGTCGAGAAAAATCTGGAGCAATCCTCACCAAACGGACAACCCCTATCCATGCAGTGGCTTCAATCCGTTGGGCGGATCGTATCTCGGGTGATCCTAACCGATGAGGTCAAAACGCGGAATATTCGAACACAAGCTGTCAGGCTATCCACCACTACCGGCTTGCAGGTAAATTCCATCACCACACTTCCCTACCTAAACGGGAAGCCCGCAGGAATTGCAGAAAGCGAAGACCTGGTTTGGATCGGGGAGACAATTTACATTGGAAACCTATCCAAGGCAAAGTTGGCAAGCCGGCTTTCCAAGCAGATTGCCGCTGTGTTCGATTGGACCGAAATGGAAGCACTACTCACCTATTGCTTCGAGCGTAATGAGACTTCCATCCGTTCATATTTGGAGGAGAATTTCGCTCTTGTCCCCGAAGACAATGCCATCCCAACTGCAGCTTTGTCCGCCTCTGATACTGATCCTCAAAAAGAGCCAGTGACCGAATCGGCACTAAACGTGCCATCCGGGAGAGAAAATCCCGCTATCCCAGAAGCTACTGCTGATACCGGCGACCCCAGTGGCGATAGTGATCCAGTTGACACTTCTGACCGCCCACATCCATCACATTCTGGCAGGACCCAACCACCAAAAACGCCGTTAATGGAGCGGTTTGCATTGTCTCAGGGCTACCAAAAGAGTGACGCACAACGGTTTATTCACGCTGACGGAAGGGTTCTGATAAAATCGGAGGGTGTTTTCCCGTGGGCAGTTCGAGGCGCAAGCGGAGTAATCTCGCAATATTTCTGGACAAGGGAGCACTGCCTGGAACTCAAACCACTCGATCTTCCAACAGAAGTTTGGCATCTTATCGAGCAAGATCCTCAGCATCATGCTTTATTACTGGAAGACCGCAGCGGGGAGCCAATTCTATTCCCCGGAAATAACCTTGTGCAATCAAAACAAATTGGACACTTAAGGCTCCACCCCGCTTCATATCGAATTTCATTACAAAACGATTTATAAGGCTACCCAATGACCTACCGAAAAAAACTCATCGAAGTCTCCCTCCCTCTCGAAGCGATCAACAAGGAAGCTGCCCGGGAGAAATCCATCCGTCACGGACACCCTTCCACCTTGCACTTGTGGTGGGCACGCCGACCGCTTGCCGCCTGCCGCGCGGTCTTGTTCTCATCGCTTGTGGATGATCCTTCTGAATACATGCCCGATGAAGAATCTGCACGCGTGGAGCGCGATAGACTCTTTGACATTATCGAAGAACTGGTCAAATGGGAAAACAGCAACAACGAAGAAGTGCTGGATAGAGCCAAGCTAGAAATCGCGCGTTCGGTGGCGCGGAACCTTGATGTAGATGTGCCTGTGGGCAAGGAAGCCATCCGAGATTTTCTCGCCACTAAAGCCCCACCTGTACTTGACCCGTTTGCAGGCGGCGGTTCGATTCCGCTGGAAGCCCAACGTCTTGGACTTCGCGCTTACGCCAGCGACCTTAACCCAGTAGCAGTTTTAATCAACAAAGCGCTGATCGAAATCCCTCCCAAGTTCGCGAATATGCCGCCCGTCCACCCACCTGAGGATGTATCCGCTCCCAAAAAGTAAGGCAAAAAAGGTGAAGGAAACTTACCCCTTTTTGCTCGCGAGTGGAAAGGCGCACAGGGACTTGCCGAAGACGTGCGTTACTACGGCAAATGGATGCGTGACGAAGCATTCAAGCGCATTGGGCATCTCTACCCGCCAGTAACCATCACAAACGAAATGCTGGCAGAACGCCCCGACCTGAAAGAGCAGGGATACAAAGCCGGCGACCAGTTGACAGTAATTGTTTGGCTGTGGGCACGCACGGTCAAATGCCCCAATCCTGCTTGTGGTGCAGAGATGCCACTAGTCAAATCATTTGCGTTATCAACAAAAAAAGGAAAAGAACACTGGGTCGAGCCAAAAATACATGAAAATCTTTACTCCTTTGTAGTAAAGAATGGCGGAGGAAAAGTGCCATTGGGAACTGTTAATCGCAATGGTGCTACTTGTATCTGCTGTAAAACACCAGTCTCATTTGACTATATCCGTTCTGAAGGGCAGTCTGGAAGAATGGGCACAAAGTTGCTAGCTATAGTCGCCGAAGGCAAAAACAGAAGAATATATTTATCTCCGATTGGATTCCATGAAACCCATGCTAAAAGCGTCAGACCTGATTGGCGACCTGACACTAATCTTGTAGGCAAATCGGCAGTTAATGTCCCCCTCTATGGGCTGAAAACTCATGGTGATCTATTTTCTGACCGCCAATTGAATTCATTGAACACATTTAGCGAACTTGTACGCAAAGCGTTCAATAAAATAACGCAAGATATTCAAAAAATGACTGATCGTGATCTGTATAAATATTCATTGGCAGTATCAACCTATCTATCAATTGCTGTAGACAGAAGTTCGGATGCTTGGTCATCGTTAGCTAGCTGGCGCCAAGGTGCAGAGGCAACTCGAAGTACTTTTTCTAGGCAAGCGCTTGCTATGGTTTGGGACTTTGCTGAAGCAAATCCTTTTAGTCAAGCATGTGGGAACTGGGATGATGCAAGCATTTCTTGGATAGTAAAGGTTCTGGATCAGTTACCCACAAGTAACCTCGGAACTGTTATGCAAAAGAATGCCGTAGATCTTGAAGCGAGAGATATGGTTTTTTCAACGGATCCACCATATTACGACAATATTAGCTATGCAGATTTGTCTGATTTTTTTTATGTTTGGATGAGGCATACTATGACAGAAGTATCTCCTGACTTATTCGGGACATTATTGGTTCCAAAGTCGGAGGAGCTTGTTGCTACCCCTTATCGCTTTAATGGTGATAAGCAAAAGGCCGAACTCTATTTTGAGGAAGGGCTTAAGAGCGTCTTTCTAAAGCTTCGTGAAGGGGTCAACAATTCATATCCTGTTACAGTTTATTATGCATTTAAACAATCCGAGGCGGAAGATTCAGAAGTATTCGAATCAGATATGACTGAAGAAACCAATAGCCGTGCTTCTACTGGCTGGGAAACAATGCTCTCTGGATTAATACAAAGTGGATTTGAGATTACAGGAACTTGGCCAATGCGAACTGAGCGAGGCGGCAGAAGCGTTGGGATTGGCGCTAATGCTCTTGCGTCATCAATAGTGTTAGTTTGCCGTCCGCGTCCTGAAAATGCAAGTCCTTGTTCTCGCCGCGAATTTCTCGGAGCACTCAAAAAAGAACTTGCTCCTGCCTTACGCGAACTACAGCAAGGCTCCATCGCCCCTGTGGATTTAGCGCAAGCCGCCATCGGTCCCGGCATGGCTGTTTTCTCTCGGTATAGTTCAGTATTGGAAGCTGATGGCAAATCCATGCCAGTGCGAACTGCATTGGGTCTCATCAATCAAGCGCTTGATGAATACCTCTCCGAACAGGAAGGCGAATACGATGGCGATACTCGTTGGGCATTATCCTGGTACGAACAGTTTGGTCACAACGAAGCCGCTTTTGGCGTAGCGGAAACACTCAGCAAGGCTAAAAATACAAGCGTTAATGGGCTTGTAGAAGCAGGGATTCTTGAAGCGCGCGGAGGCAAGGTCCGCCTGCTTGGACGGGATGAATTGGATCACGAATGGGATCCAACCCAAGATAAGCGTCCCACCGCATGGGAGGCGGTCCAGCACTTGATCTACGCACTGGAGAACGAAGGCGAAGAGTCGGCTGCGGGTTTGTTGGCGAAGTTGGGCTCCATCGCTGAACCTGCCCGCGACCTTGCCTATCGACTCTACACCGTTTGTGAACGTAAAGGCTGGGCGCAGGATGCTCTTGGGTACAATATGCTTGTTGTCGCGTGGCCCCGCTTGAAGGAATTGGCGGCAAAGCAGAAGCCGATGCAGGAAAATCTTTTATAGGGAATGAACTATGGCAAAGAAAAACAACGAACTCATCGGGACCGGTCTTGAGTTATTGCGTAAAGCACTAGCTCCTTACATAAAACGCCAGCTCATAGCCTCATACAAGGAAAAGTGGTGGAGCAATGGCGCTGAGCCCCATGTCGGGCGCATGGCAGAACTCAAAACGAAACTTGCCAAGGCGAAAGATGACGATGCCCGTTTCGAGGTTTTGGACATTGCCGCTTTACTCACGATCTTGAATAATGTTTGGAGTGAGGCTTTCCAAGCCGATCTTGGTCACGCCGGCAGAAGTTACGTCAACGAACTGCGTGATGTCCGAAATAAATGGGCGCATCAGGATATTTTTACTTTAGAAGACACGCACCGCGTTTTCGATACCATGACACGCCTGCTTGAAATGGTCGCTGCGCCAGAACGGATGGAAACTGCCGAAATGGCGCGTAAGAGCATGGGTCGGAGCAATGGGCTGTGCTGGTCTGCCCCGC
>JAHDWC010000251.1:564-4507 GCA_023382575.1 Anaerolineales bacterium | reverse complement strand
CCTGCGGTTTTTCTTTGATGGATTCTTCAAGCGCGAGCATGTATTTATCGGCGAATTTTTGAGGGGACATGGTGATTCCTAATACTAAAAATATAGCGCAATAACTTGTATTGCGTGAAGCATGACTTTGAGAAAAAGAAGAAAGAGGAAGAAAATGAAATTATTTTCCTTCCTCTTTCATGGGCATTACTTTTTTAGACTTTCCAACCCTTCCATCAAGCGTTTAAACGCGCCATCGGTTCTTTCAACAGGCGTGGCATACGAAAAGCGGATCCATTCGCTGCCAAAGGGCGAGAAAAATGCACCAGGGACAACGGCCACCCCATGATTTTCGGCGAGGTATTGTCCAAGCGGTTCGGTATCCGCCCAGCCTTTGGCTTTGATAAATTCGCCCACATTCATGAAGGCATAATAGCCTTTGCCGATGATATGTTGAAGTCCGCTTTCCGCAAGCAATTTCTTCAACACAACACGGCTGGCATTGGTCGGTTCGATGATGGTCTTGGCGGCTTCGGTGAATCCCATTTCATAGGCAGCCATCGCAACAGCAAGGGAGAAGAACGATGGAATCACACCATGTGATGCACGCGCTGTGATGAACTTGATAACCGCCTCATCCGCGATGAGATGACAGTTGCGGATGTTGGATCCGCCCAGAGACTTGGTGATGCCGTCGAGGAACATGATGCGTTTACGTTCTTCAGGCGTAAATGCCTTGAGGAAGGAGTTCAAGTCCATTGACGATTCGTCGGTAACGTAGTGATACATCCAGTCAAAGAGGACGAAGGCAACTCCCGCTTCCAACGCGGACTTTGCGAGGGATACCTGTTTCTCGACAGCAATGGTCAAGCCGGTGGGGTTATCAGGATTGGTGATGACAAGCCCGGCAATTTTGCGTCCTTTGGATTCGGCGAATTTCACGCTTTCACGAATCGCCTCTTCAGAATATGCCCAACCTTGCGCCGGGTCACCGGGCGCCCAGAGGACATTCGCGCCCACACCATACGGACCCCAGTTGTAGGAAATCCACGGAACGCGCGAAACCATGATGAGGTCACCCTGACGTCCGTAGCCAAGCGCGAGCATGGCTTGATAGGCTTTGATGAGGGCATCACGTCCACCAGCGGTGCCGAGGACATTGGCGGGTCCCCAACCGGAAGAGGAATCTAACTTCCAGTATTGTTCGATGACAGTCTTGCGATAGGCTTCGGTGCCAAAGGGCATGTCATATGCAGTGCCATGCTCCAATTGAAGTTGAAGTGCGCGTTCGAGGATCGGCTTTGGGGTTCCGGGAAGCGAAGCGCCTCCATCTCCCTGCGAGGCATCGAAAATCTTCGAGCCGGGATTCTTTTCCTGATAAACCTTCAACGATTTGTTGATGAGGAACATGCGCGAAGGTGGGATGTCCATCATCTGCTTGAGATGGTCGCTGACTGGCACGAGGTGCTTCTCATCGACGGCAAGGACGGGCGTGGTGTTTGAGGCGGACATGGTGGTTTCTCCTTAAGAAAAATGCCCCGACATTTCGGGGCATTGGTTGTACCTAGTGAGTTCGAACGCGCTGTTTTTCACCTGAAAACCACCAATGTCCCTGCACCGTATGACCGGTGAGGGTAGTGTTGGTATCGGTATTACGAACAAACAGGCTGGACATTGCGCGCAAGGATACCACCGCGATTAACAGTCGTCAAGCAGGACTTTAGTAGCAAATTCCATAGCCGCCGATCATCCGCAATTCGGCGCCAGTCGGCAGACCAGACATCATGGGTTTGGCTTCGGCGATCAATGAACGGACCTCTTCATTTTGAAGCGAGGCGTCATGCGCATCTTTACTGTCCCATGTTTCGAAGACCCATAAGGCCGTCTCGTCGTGCATATCTTCAAAGACAATATAAGAGCGACAACCGTCCATTTGCGCGACCACGCTTGAGGCACGTAAGAGTACCTCGGCAAGCACTTCGCGCTTTCCATTGAGGGCAGCGATTTTTCCGGTCATGGCGTACATGGCATAGATTCCTTTCCTAACGTGCCGCCAATTCTACCAGTTGCGGCTTGGATTTGGGAACACGCCGCAGTTCACCACGCGCTTCAAGGTCCAGTTTGACCGTGGTGAAGTACCACATCACCGAACCATCAAAGCGTCCGCTCAGTTGATGTTCCACCACGGTCGAAAGTTCAGTAAATGTCACAGCCCCCAACTGTTTCAAATTCAACAGAATAGTTTCACGCATCGTGTCATATTTATCCTTCTCAATGCGAACACCTTGTTTTGACGGATCCGGATGCAGGGTTTGTATCAACTCGTTCATAGCGCAACTCCCAGTCAGCCTTTCAGGTCGGTATATAACGCCAGCACATTGCCGGTTGGATCCTCAAAGACACCATACCAACCCATGCCGGGAATCTCCGTCTTTTCGCGGACGATTTTTCCGCCCAGTTCCATGACCTTCTCAAGGTCTTCCTCGATATCATCGCTGGCGATGTAAACCAAAACCTGCCCAGCCGGGTACTCAGACGAAACTGGCATGAAGCCACCACCAGAGTCATCTCCTGCTACCCACATCAGGTAATCATCCATCTCCGGCACCTGTTTGATATTCCATCCGAACAGTTCGCCATAAAACTCACCTGCCTTCTCTAAATTTTCGGCAGGGATCTCCACATGAACAATATTTCGCTTGGACATGCCATACTCCTTTTTACTAAGACGGATACAGTGGTTATATTTTAGAACATTTTTTCTAAAATTACAATCCCCCAAAGATTCACTTTAAATCCCCGCCTCCCTAACGGACCTTGCAGCTGCGTCCACTCCCAAAACTGAACCTTAAGAAAAAAAGACCTCCATTTTCAGGAGGTCTGCATATCTCAGGTTCAATTACGAGGGGATAAATTCACCACATTCATTGTAATAATAGGCGTCCTCGATAATGATGTTATCTGCACAAAAGTCAGGGCTTTCGGGCAAAAACTCATAATCATAGGAGCCGTCATAATCTGGGTTATAGATATTTTCCACATCGCCAAAATTTGCAGGGGTGTCTTGGCAATGAACATCAAAAGCAACCCATTCCTGTCCTGTGGAAAATACAGCAGCGCCTTCGGCAACTTCTTCGGGCTCACCTTCGCCATCGCCAGACGGATAATAATCATATACGTTGTAACAATATTGAGAGGGAGCTTTTTGTACTGGCGGGGCACTTTCAGGCACAAAGGTCCAGAAAACGAACTCGCCCAGGAAAACAACCACATTTCTACCCGCTGTAGCACGTGAGGAGGTGCATTGCACCAAGCCCGCTTCAACCACATTACAGTGAATGGGATACTTCTCATCACCAA
This sequence comes from Anaerolineales bacterium, assembly GCA_023382575.1. Lineage (GTDB taxonomy): Bacteria > Chloroflexota > Anaerolineae > Anaerolineales > Villigracilaceae > Villigracilis. The sequence continues at coordinate 1,168 of JAHDWC010000251.1, read as the reverse complement.
CTGCTACAGACCCTTTGAAATAAGACTTGGGAAATTCCCCACTGTACTCAAAAACAAAAATCACACCACCGCCCGCATCATTCCGGGTTTCGACCAGTGTGATTAAACCGTCCAAAGCATGGACGTTACCAATTCCCGTTGCCAACAAAGATAACAGGATCAACATAGTAAAAAAGACCTTCTTCATAACTTCTCCTCCAAAAAGAAATTAAAAATGTATTTTTATACGGATTTCCTAATAGTATAACACCGTCCAGACTGCCAAGAAATCCAATCTATCATTACAACTGAATTAGAATTACGGACATGGTGCTGTTGGCGATTGACAAGAACAATTAGCCGAACATAAAACCTGATTCTGCCTTTTGCAAACCTCATCGGTGAGCGTACAACTTCCACCAGGGTCGTCATCATCATCGGGTATTTTCGGTGTGACTGTTACTGGGACGGAACATTTATCAAAAATCACATCCTGAATTTCGACGTCAACAACAGCAGTAGGGTCATCGACACATACGCCATCCAGCGGATAAGTCCCTGCCGGACAAAGTGTAAAGTCTGTGCCTGAATTGGGTAAGGTTGTACAACATTGGGTCAGTGGATC
>JAHDWC010000251.1:0-554 GCA_023382575.1 Anaerolineales bacterium | reverse complement strand
GGCAAACACGTCGTGCCAGAAGTCCGGCTGCCATCCCAGACACATGTATCACCATCCAAAGTGTAATGCTCAGGGCAGGCCTCACACCCCGCAGGGACCGAATAGGTGCAAGAGCCAACAGTAGACGCCGTGCCAGCATCGGATGGATAACACAGGAATTTATGCGCGCTGCCGTCACCATCTGGATCGGGGAAGCAACCATCAAGGTTATAGGTGTAATCGGGGGGTGGAGTATCTGCAACATTAAAAGTCACGATGGTATATGGTGAATAATTGGGTGTGCAATTGGGAGATTGATTAATAGAGACATCGTTACATTCCACAATAGGCGCACAATCTGGCTGAGAACCATCCACACCTGTACCAACATATGTCAACTGTTGGCACCACGGAGCGAAGTAGGTTGGGTCTTCTATCACACAGCGAAAACCCAAATCGGGAAGAGAATCCAACGGGTCCAGTGAGAAGCGATGCGCCGCAATGGTGGGATTGGCGCTATCTTGATAGCTGCTTCCACGTACAGCACGCTTCTCTCCGAAATCCGGTCCGAGCGG